>NZ_JCAFYN010000008.1:0-119754 GCF_059374735.1 Enterococcus sp. GPZ-007
TATGGAGTCGCGACAAAGCAAAAGACAATCAAGCACCACGGAGACAATTAAGAACGTTGCTTATTTAATTATTAGATATAACGAATAGACTGTGCTCGAAAAAAGTGATTAACGGTCAAGTGATTATAATTCACTTTCTTTTTCGCTATATTCATCTTTTTTTCTAAAAAATTTTTAATGTTGATCTGATTAAATTTATGAAGATTATGGTACACTGATAGTAGTATACTGTTGGAATGAAGGTGAGAAGTTGGTTCACAAGATACACACGATCGAGCATCACAAAATTATTTCTGATTTCCGTCTCTTGTCAGGGCTAACCGTCTCAATTGAAGACTGTGCCAACCTGACGAAAGAGCTTCGAAAATATGGTGTAGAAGACTATTATATCAGCGATTACGAAGGAAATAGCTATCTGACACGCTACGTTGACTACTTTATCGATGGGATCCCTTGCTTGAAATATAAGAAACAGTATTTGGTTCCGTTGATTTTTCGTGATATGCCCGACACGCAGAAAATGTTCCGCGATACCTATCGCTGGAAAGCTTTTTTTATTCTTCTAGATTGGTATTTAGAATACAATCCTGAAAGGGTCATCATTCGATGTAAGAAGAAAAAGAAACGAATGGAAGTGATCGACACAGCCTTTTTAGTCTTCCGTTTGTGGGAGATTTGTGATGGCGCAGCATTTCCGATCGCTAATCTCAATAACCTCTCTGAATTTGAGCAATGGAATCAAATCTTCCATTTAATCGATACCGGGAAATCTTTTAAACGAACCAAGGAATTTGATGCGACCAAAGTTGAAGATTTAACCCAGCTAGAAGCGGTCATTACGATCATCAAAATGAAATATCAATCACTCTTGCAAAAACAAGGCTACCAGGTATAATCCGGTGGCCTTGTTTATTTGCGAGTCCAACTTTTCACAGTTTACTTTTGTTCGAGGAAAATAAAGATTAACGGATCAGGTAAGTTAGGTGCGCTTTCGTTGGATCGTATGCGTACGACAATAAAATTTTTTCTGGTTGTTAGAAAAAAAAGACCGTAGCAGGAGCTAGCTGTCAGTCGATCTTTTCGCAATGAGCGCATTTTTTCAGGAGAGATGGTAAAATGAAGATAAGAAATAGAATTCGTTTGTAGGTGATTAGAATGAAATATTTTATATCAGATACCCATTACTTTCACGAGAATCTTTTAGGCAATAATGATTTTGCGCCACGCTTATTTGATACGGTTGAAGAGATGAATCAGCAAATGATCAATGCCTGGAATGCCGTAGTGAATGAGAAGGATACGGTCTATCATATGGGCGATGTGGCGATGCATCCGTTATATGAGAAGGGCTTTCCAGATATCCTGGATCAGCTAGTACAGTTAAAAGGAAAGATCGTTTTTATCAAGGGCAATCATGATACGCGAACGTTTTTCAAATATTTAGCCGCGCATGATCCAAAGCTCGTAAATGGGGAGAATAAATTTGAATTCCATGATGTCGGAGCGATCGTCAAGTTCAATCATCATCAATACTATCTAACTCATTACCCGATGCTGCTGGGAAAAACAACGAATATTCGCAATATGCATGGACACATCCACAATTACAGTATGCCAATCGCAGAAGATATCAATGTTGGTGTGGACGCTCCCGAGCGAGACTTCTTGAAGACACCATTGCCATTTGGCACTCCAATCTCCGAGAATTTAATCGATGAGATTGCGGCTTATAAGGAAGCGGAGATAAAGAAATTGAAATAACGAGAGACATCGAGGAATCGATGTCTTATTTTTTAAAATCCTTGTGAAAAGTGAACTAGCGGTATTCACGATAGATTGACTGTGGTAAATTGAAAGTAAGCGATAACGGAAAATATTTAAAGGAGGATGAAAATGAAAGCGAAGGAAATAGCGAAAACAGTTCTTTTATACGTGGTCATGCTCTGTGCGGTGTTCGCGCTGCGTCATTATGTATTTACACCTGTTGAGGCAATCGGGGATTCCATGAAGCCGAATCTAAATGATGGAGAGCGGATGTTTGGGCTGAAGCATGCGGAGATCAATCGATTTGATGTCGTGACTTTTCCAGCACCCGATGATCCTGGCGCTGATTATGTGAAGCGTGTAATCGGCTTGCCGGGAGATACTGTGGCTTACAAAAATGATCAGCTGTATATTAACGGCAAGAAATATGATGAGCCTTATTTGGATGAGTACAAGGGAAAACTGACAGATGGACAGCCATTGACCTTTGATTTTGATCTGCAAGGGTTGTTTGGTTACGAGAAGGTCCCAGAAGGTCAGCTATTTGTTTTAGGTGATAATCGGCGCATTTCAAAGGATGGTCGAATCATCGGAATGATCAATCAAAAAGATATTTTGACCAATGTAAAATTTGTCTTTTGGCCGATCAATCGGATCGGTGTCGTAGATTAATAAGTCATCCCTCTTCAAATAGATGAAGAGGGATTTGTTTTTGTTATTGATGTGCTCGAACCTTTTGATAGACCTGTTTTGTTACAGAGGAATCTGTGTTGGTGTAATAGTAATCTCGTTCCTTCGTCTTAATCTGCAGGATCGGCTTCGATTGGTGATCCACGAAGAGGGAAGCGGACTTACCGTTAATTTTAAAGCTGCCGATGGCGTAATTCTCTGTTGCCATTCCGTTAGTCCTCAAACCAGAATCGGGGAGCTGATTTAGCAGAGCTACTTTTTCCATCTCATCGTATGGAATTTGTCGTTCTCTCGTAAAAGGACCGTCCAAGAGAAGAGAGTCGCTTTTTACTTCGTAGGTCAGTGGATCAGGGTGATAATCCAAAATGTACAAAGGAACAACCGTAATGATCATGGCAATGATCAAAATGATTGGCACAATGGCGAGAAAGATTTTGCCGCCGATCCTTCCTAGATTCACAGTGATGTTTAAACCAACACGATCAGGGATCATAAAACGATGGTCGTCTGGATTAATGTAAAAGCCATAGCGCCAGTAATAATCATCACCGGCATAACGAAAACTTGGTGTTTGCGCTAATAATTGGTCCTGTTTTTTTCGCAGCTGCAGTAACCACCAGACTGTGGCGCCGCAGAAAAGGAAAACCAATAAAAACTCTGCGATGACCAAACCGTTAAACAAGCGCGCACTCAGCTGCATCGTCAATAATGGAATGTAAATGATTAGGTTGATGACAAAGCTCGTGACTACCGCAAAGGCTGACCAGTAAAATTTTGTCAGGTCGTTGTATTGCTGATTGATTTTTTGATCGTCTGTCAAAGCACGAACCGGCAGTCGACGAATGATCCACCAAACAAAGACAAACAAGGCTAAAACAATTCCGGCAGTGATAGACAAGATCCACGCCACATTTTGCAGATCATTTTGAAAGAGCAAAAGCGAAAACAAAATGAGCGTCGCAAAAGAAAGAATAAACCACCAGGGCGAAACGATCTTTTTGTTTTTTTCCAGCACGAGCTTAGTATCAATCTGGATTGGCTGCTCCGTCAATTGCCAATCGTTGTCTACGATCAGCTGATGACCTTTACGAATATAGCGAATTTTCAGCAAATAGCCCGCACCAAGAGTGATATATAAAAGAATGAAGAAAAGAAGCATGAAGATCGAATCCTTCATCGGAATTAGCAAAATTAAATCTAAAACCGTCAAGATTCCAGCTAATTGAAATTGACGTTTGCGATAGTTTTTTCTAAAAGCCAGCACTTGCGGATCATCGATCCTATCCGCTGGAAAAGTATTTTCCACGATCACATAATTGTGGGGCTTAGCTGCCAGCGAGTTCGTAAATGCCATGATAAAATTGCAAAAAATTAAGATAATCAAAATAAATGGGGATAGCATCAGACATCATCCTTTCTGAAACTCGTCAAAATCGTTTGAACTTTTTCTTGAACTGCATTTTCATCAGGTTCGGCTAAGTAAAGTTCGGCCAATAGTAAAGTCAGGTTTTCTTCGCTGGTCTGTTTAGTAGTGACGGGTAAGGGCGCAACCAATGTTCCTTTGCGGCGATCGGTAATCAAGTAGCCTTCTTCCCGCAATTGCTGGTACCCCTTTGAGACCGTCATCGTATTAACACCCAGTTCATCCGCAAATTGCCGGACGGTTGGCAGCTGTTCGTTTGGTTTTAATTCGCCGCGAGCAATACCGATAATAATTTGCTTGCGTAGTTGTAAATAGATCGGTTCTTCCGAATGAGGATCAATTTCTAAGATCATGTATTCGCCCTCCTTTGTATTATTTATATTGATACAAACAATACAAAAAGACAATAAAAATTGGTCCTCAAAGAATTATCTATCGAAAATTTAAGATTTATGTTGTATAATGCGACATACTGAAAAGTTGCGACCTTCAAATCGTAGAGTTTTCGGAAATCTATTTTGAAATGATGGTGATACTGTGTCTAACAGCAACACAAGAGTCGTCGTAGGAATGAGCGGCGGCGTCGATTCATCTGTAACAGCTTTGTTGTTAAAGGAACAAGGCTATGATGTAGTCGGCATTTTTATGAAAAATTGGGACGACACTGATGAAAATGGTGTTTGTACCGCGACAGAAGATTATAAGGACGTGGCGAAAGTCGCTGCCCAAATTGGCATTCCTTATTACTCTGTCAACTTTGAGAAGGAATATTGGGACCGTGTCTTTGAATATTTCTTAGCGGAATACCGTGCAGGCCGCACGCCAAATCCAGATGTGATGTGTAACAAGGAAATCAAGTTCAAGGCTTTCTTAGATTATGCGATGGACTTAGGTGCGGACTATGTAGCTACCGGACATTATGCTCAAGTCGAAAAAGACGAAAATGGCGTGGTTCATATGCTGCGTGGTGTTGACAACAACAAGGATCAAACGTATTTCTTGAGTCAACTTTCACAAGAACAATTAGCTAAGACAATGTTTCCTTTAGGCGGCATGCAAAAACCAGAAGTTCGTGCAATTGCTGAACGCGCTGGCTTAGCCACTGCCAAGAAAAAGGATTCGACAGGCGTCTGCTTCATCGGCGAAAAGAACTTCAAGCAATTTCTAAGCAACTACTTGCCAGCGAAAAAAGGCAAGATGGTCACTTTAGACGGTGAAGAAAAGGGTACCCACGATGGGTTGATGTATTATACTATCGGCCAACGCCAAGGCTTGGGAATCGGCGGCGGTGGAAAAACCAATGATCCATGGTTCGTTGTTGGGAAAGATTTATCTACCAATACGTTATATGTCGGTCAAGGCTTCCATCACGAAGCGCTCTATGCGACAAGCTTAGATGCAAGTGAAATCCACTTCACGACGAACGAAGACCGACCAAAGAAATTCAAATGTACCGCAAAATTCCGTTATCGTCAGCAAGATGTCCCTGTAACGGTTCGTTTATTAGACGACGATCGGGCAGAAGTAATCTTCGACGATCCAGTTCGTGCTATTACGCCAGGACAAGCTGTTGTTTTCTATGATGGCATGGAATGTTTAGGCGGCGGCTTGATTGATCATGCTTATCAAGAAGCAAAAGAATTACAATATATCTAGATAGAATGACTGAGGCTGCTCTGCAAAGAGTGGTCTCTTTTTTATGAATAAGTATTCCTTGTGGTTACACTTAAAGAAAAGGGGAACGCTGACTCCTGATATTTTATTCTCTAATAATATAGATATAATTATCAGCGACCCGAATACTATAACATGCGTTATATAATTAATGTCAAACTTTATTTATAAATGCTTCTTGATTATAAATAAGAAATAGATTAGAATATTTTTTAATTAATATTACTTTTAATAGAGAGGAACTTGATCAAGACGTGAACACAAAATTAAAAAGAGAAATGTCGGCTGCTCAAAATTTAAAACGCTTTATCCCATTATGCGTCTGTGTATTAATGATAATCAATCTTACAACACCTACATTTGTCTATGCGCAGGAAAATCAAACAGTCGCTGTTGTAGCAGAGAATAATGTGAATAAAGCAGCAGAAAATGTTGCATCTGGAGTTTTGGGTACCTGTAACTGGCGAATCTCTTCAGATGGTATTCTGACTATTGATAGTGGGAATTTACCTAATAATTTCATTGCTTCTCCATGGGGACAGTATAGCAGCTTGATAAAGGAAGTAAGGCTTTCTGGCGAGATTATTGCGGGTGATTATCTTAATTACTTATTCGATGGACTAAGCAATGTTACAAATATTCAGAATTTAAACTATTTGAACACTTCTAAGACGACGAGAATGATGTACGTTTTTAGAAATTGTTCTTCATTACAAAGCTTGGATTTATCCTCTTGGGATACATCTAAGGTGGTAACCTTTACCGCTATGTTTAATGGCTGTAGAAGTATCTCTAATTTAGATTTATCTACGTTTGATACATCTAGTGCCAATTCATACTACATGATGTTTAATAATTGCCCGGCACTAAAGGTGCTTAATATTCAAAGCTTTGGGAAAAATGGAACAACTTCAGCCTATAATATGTTTGATGCTTCAAATGTAAATCTTTACAGTATTACAGTCGGCAACTTTACTCCCTTTAAGTCGGATAGCAGCGGGCTGCCTGAACATGCTGAATCAGGTGCAATTACAAAAGGGTGGATCGGAGTAAATTCAAAGAAATATTACTCAACGACTAGAGAATTCACTCGGACATATGATGGATCAAATCCAGATACCTATGTTTGGGCTGCTTTCGTGTCGGTAAATTATCATGACGAATTAGGAAACTCGATTCACAAAGAGAATAAATTGTTTGGTTCATTAGGAGAGACATACGATACTACAACAAGTGATTTAAAATTGGATATCCCTGGCTACCAGCTTGATACCAATCAACTTCCTATAAATGCTGTCGGAACATTTCAAAATGATCCACAAACAGTTACCTATATTTACAAAAAAGATTCAGTCAAAGCCAAGGACTTGACTGTTAACTATCAAGATACCGATGGCGAAACAATCGCCGAATCGAAAACTATTTCTGGTAGCATCGGGGAGGTCTTTGATGTCTCTACTGATGAATACAAGTTAGATATTGCGGGATATTCCTTCAAAGAAATAAAGGGAGAGCCCACAGGAAAGCTATCTGATGTTGAGCAAACAGTAACATTTGTGTATAGCAAAGATAAAAATTCGATCAAAGCCAAAGACCTGACCATTAACTATCAAGATACAGATGGCAAAACATTAGCCAAAACAAAAACGATTTCTGGAGATATCGGAGACAGTTATGATGTTTCAGGTGATGAATATAAACTAGCGATTGAAGGCTACACCTTCAAAGAAGTCCAAGGAGACTTGATAGGTGAGCTATCTGATATTGAACAGGCAGTAACATTTGTGTATAGCAAAGATAAAAATACGATCAAAGCCAAAGACCTGATTATTAACTATCAAGATACAGCTGGCAAAACATTAGCCAAAACAAAAATGATTTCTGGAGATATCGGAGACAGTTATGATGTTTCCGGTGACGAGTATAAGCTGACGATCGATGGCTATTCTTTCAAGGATGTTCAAGGAGAAATGGTAGGCGAGCTATCTGACACTGAACAGACGGTTACTTTCGTCTATATCAAGGATAAAAGTGTGATAAAAGCGAAAGACCTAACGATTAACTATCAAGATACAGAAGGAAGAACTATCGCAGAGTCGAAAACGATTTCTGGAAATGTTGGAGACAGCTATGATGTATCTGCTGCTGAGTACAAATTAACTATTGAAGGCTACACTTTTAAAGAAGTTCAAGGTGAAGCAATAGGCACTTTATCTGTTGTGGACCAGACAGTTACACTTGTCTACAGTAAAAATAAAACATCAATCAAAGCTAAAGATTTAACAGTAAATTACCAGGATGAAAATGGAAAGACCTTAGCCGAATCAAAAACAATATCTGGAAATATTGGCGATAAATATGATATTTCAGGTAGCGACTACAAATTAACCATCAAAGGCTATACTTTCAAAGAAGCTAAAGGTGAGCTTAAGGGAATGTTGTCTGACATTAACCAAACAACAACGTTTGTCTACAGTAAAGATATTGTCAAAGATTTGAATAAACCGGTCGACAAAGGCAACAGTAGCAATAAGACGAATATTAGTACTAAGAATAATCTAAATACTAAGAAAACTTTCCCTAGTTCAGCTCAAAAGATATTGCCTCGCACCGGCGAAGCAACGAATCAATGGTCCACGATTCTTGGGCTAGTCCTTGTTGCTCTTACAATCTTTATATGGTTTTTCAAAAACAAAAGTGGAAAAAGAACAAATTAGACGAATGACGAAAAATAGTCCTTAATAGGGCTATTTTTTTCTGCACAATACACAGTTAGAAAAATGTTCACTCAATCAATTTACAGAAAATTCTTGAAAATTAGAATGATTCTCTTTACATCCACATGTAGTTGTGGGAATATACTAATTAAATATTTATTATAAAATGAAGAGAGTTGGGTGAGTGTATGAATGGTGTTGTTCTTTTAGTATTTGCAATTATTTGTTTTATCGCTGCTTATTTTGTTTATTCTCGTTGGTTGGAAAAAAAGTGGGGAATTAATCCTAAGGCTGTGACACCAGCGATTGCCTTGGAGGACGGCGAGGCTTATGTTCCAGAACCGGCTTTTGTCGTGTTTAGTCATCAATTTTCATCGATTACGGGTGCGGGGCCTGTAACTGGTCCGATTATTGCGGCGATGTTTGGCTGGCTGCCGGCCTTTTTATGGATTCTGTTCGGCGGGATTTTTTTCGGAGCTGTACATGACTTTGGAGCGTTATACGCGTCGGTCAAAAATGAAGGAAAATCAATTGGTTTGATTATTGAAAAATACATTGGAAAAGTTGGGAAGAAGCTGTTTCTATTATTCTGCTGGTTGTTCGCTCTATTAGTTATTGCGGCATTTGGCGACATCGTTGCAACGACATTCAATGGATTGACGCCAGACGTTCCAGCAGCAGTAAATACAGCTAATGCCTCGGCGGCTTCGATCTCGATGTTGTTTATCATTTCCGCTGTAGCGGTCGGCTTCTTTATGAAGAAGGTTCATTTAAAGGGAATTCTGATGCATGTTTTTGGAATCGCTGTTCTGCTGGTGACACTGGCTATTGGGATTATGTTCCCAATTTTTGCCGACAAACAGACATGGCTTTTGATCGTATTCGCGTATTTGTTCTTAGCTTCTGTGATGCCGATTTGGCTGCTGATGGCGCCACGGGATTTTCTTAGCACCTACATGCTGCTGGGAATGATCATCGCCGCTGTTTTGGGGCTGTTGGTGGAAGCACCGATGGTCGAGTTGAATGCCTTCAATGGTTTTGCGGTTCAGGATGCAACCGGAAATGTGAAATACCTATTTCCGATTCTATTTATCACCGTTGCCTGTGGTGCGGTCTCAGGCTTCCATAGCTTGGTATCGTCAGGAACCTCATCTAAACAAGTAACCAATGAGAAACATATGCGTCCGATCAGCTATGGCGCAATGATGTGTGAGTGTGTATTGGCGGTGGTTGCTTTGGTAGTAGCAGGTGCTGTTGCGCAAAATGGGCAACTGCCAGCAGGAACGCCTTTCCAGATTTTTTCTGGATCAGTCGCTGGTTTCTTAACAAAATTTGGGCTGCCGCTGAATGTTGCGCAAGCCTTCATGACGATGTGCGTTTCGGCACTGGCTTTAACTTCTCTGGACTCAGTCGCACGTATTGGTCGGATGTCGCTGCAGGAATTCTTCTATGAAGAAGGGGTTGAGCAAAAGGGCTTGGCGAAATTATTGTCCAATAAATATGTTGCGACGGTAGTTACCTTGGGTGTAGGCTTTGTGTTGGCACTTGGCGGATACAACAGTGTTTGGCCGCTCTTTGGATCAGCGAATCAATTATTGGCTGCGATGGTTATGATCGCTGTGGCAGTCTATATGAAAACCTCAAAAAAATCGGGTGTTATGTTCTATATTCCAATGGGGATTATGTTGGCAGTCACCTTTACAGCATTAGGCATGTCGATCTACGGATTAGTAACAAAATTGATCAATGCGACGCAATACCTTGTAACGATCCCGGCAGCTCCTAAGGCAGGACAATTTGTCTTCTTGTCCGATGGGCTGCAGCTCGTTTTCGCCTTCCTGTTACTAGGTTTAGGAATCATGGTAGCGACTAAGTGTCTGCGTTCTTTATTTAATGTAGAAACGAAAAGCTCTGAGAAAATAGTAGCTGAATAACGATAAATTGTCTCAGAATTGAGGCACAAAAAAATCATCGTCGAGAAGTGACGATGATTTTTTTCTATGAAAGGCTTTGGGCAAAATGCGCCATAGCGACTTTCACTTCATTTAATTTTTCTGGTTTGATCAAAGGAAAAAGTCTTTCCTGAAGCTGTTTAAACTCCTGCAAGCTCAAAGCATCTGTTTTTTGATCAGCAAAGCTTTTGATCAAGATTTCCTTTGCCTCGTCTTCTTTTCCTTCTATCGTATTGTTAAGGAAAAAGTCGAGAAATTTTAATTGTCCATCAAGCATATTATTCACTTCTTTCATTAGAATCCTTTTCTAGTATAAAAAACTAACGAAAAACTTGCCATTAATAAGCCTTGGAAATTAATGGGCTTGTTGCGATTCCTGCAACTTCTCGTCAATTTCCTTCGTATTATGATGAACTAGCAGATAATTTGTCAACACGAGTGCGGAGGTAGAGATAAAGACACCACGATAACCAAAGATCGAAGACACGCTGGAGCCGATCATCGGACCGACAACATTTCCTGCTGCTTGGAAGGATTGATTGTAGCTGAAAATCCTGCCAGCCGCTTCTTGTGGTGAGTATTTTGTGATTAAGGCTTGCACAGCAGGTAATAGACAGGCATCTGAAATACCGACCAAGAACCGTAAAAAAGCTAGCTGCCAGACATTGGTAACGATCGACATGGGTAGAAAGACCAACATGGCAAAGATCAGGCCAATCCCTAGTACTTTTTCGCTGCCGATTTTATCACCAAGACGACCAAAGCGAGGTGCGGCGATCAAGGTAGCGATCCCAGGAATCGACGCGATGATCCCGCTGACCAAGGTAATGTTTCCGTGACCATGCATCAATTGCCGAATATAAAGGCTGATGATCGGACTGATCGAATTGTTTGAAGCTTGAATGATCAGAGTCGTAATGAACATACCGATCACAACATGCGGATATTTCAAACTATGAAAGATTTCCTTCGCAGGAAGCATATCCTTTTTCTCAACTGGGGTAAATTCTTCATGTACGAAGAAAAGACTTAGTAGAAAGACTAAAAACAAGATACTGCCGGTGATAAAGAAGGTTAGACGATAACCAAATATTGAAGCAGTGACACCGCCGACTAATGGGCCCAGCAGGTTTCCAGTGACAGCACCGGTTGCCAGAGTCCCAAGCACCTGTCCGCTTTTTTCTCGTGGAGTTCCTGTGGCTACGAGGGCAGTCGCATTACTGATGTACCCGGAAAAGACGCCTTGAAGCAAGCGCAGACCAATCAGTTGATAGACATTTCCAACAGTGCCCATCAAACTGATGACAATCGCCATACCAAGTGAAGCGCGCAGCAGCATGAGCTTTCGGCCCTTTTGGTCAGCCAATCGCCCCCATAAAGGTGAAACGATCGCGGTGATCAAAAAAGTCGAAGAAAAGGTAATCCCGCTCCAAAAGTTTAATTGCTGATTCGTGTAGCTGCCTAATGAATCAATGTATAGGGACATAAACGGCATGACCAGACTGAAGCCGATGCCAGCCATGAAAGTGCCAAACCATAAAACGATCAGATTCTTTTGCCAAGTGGGACGAGGTTGAAATAATTTATTTTTGATTTTACTCAAGCTAAAACATGCCTTCTTTCAATTTCTATGAAATTTTCAAAAACCGTTTTTCATTATAACTCTCTAAAGAGTCATATAAAATTCTTCCGCATTGTGGTACGATAGAATTAAGAAAAAATCAATTTTTTTCTGCAAAATTTTTGTAGATATCTGGATTTTTCTTGAATTTGTTTCAGCTGGAAACATTATTCTTGAATTTTTATTTCATGAAACTTATGATTGAGATGGAAAGAAGGGTAGCGGGATGTATCAAGTAATAACCATGTATGGCGATAATGAACCTTGGTGGTTCTTTGAAGAATGGCAAGAGGATATTCAAGAGACCGCGGCTTTTGAGGATTTTGACGCGGCTGTAGCATATTATGAACATCGTTGGAGCGAGCTCCAAAAGACTAATACATATAGCAATGCAAAACATAACTATTTAAGCGCATTTTGGAAAGAACAGGACGAACGCTGGTGTGAAGAGTGTGATGATTATTTGCAGCAGTATTGGGGACTGGCGCTATTAAGGGATGAGCAGCCATTAACGGTTGACAGCAGAAAGGAATTTTATGAAACAGCTAATTATAGCGGAAAAGCCAAGTGTTGCAAGAGACTTGAGCAAGGTGCTTAACGCCAATCAAAAGAATAAGAATTACTTTGAAGGACCCAATGTTGTTGTGACTTGGGCCCTTGGTCATTTATTGAGTCTAAAAATGCCAGAGGATCTGAATAAGGAGTGGCAAAGCTGGCAAATGGAAACTTTGCCGATGATACCAAAGCATATCGGAATCAAACCTTTGCCGAAGACACGTGGACAATTAAAATCAATTCAGCAGCTGGCTAAGCGCAAGGATATCTCAGAAGCGGTTATCGCCACCGATGCCGGACGTGAGGGAGAATTAGTTGCACGTTGGATCTTAGAATATGTCCGATTTGAAAAACCAGTTAAGCGGTTATGGATCTCTTCTCAAACTACGAAGGCGATCAAAGATGGCTTCAAAAATCTAAAGCCTGCTAAAGAGTATGACAATTTGTATTACTCTGCATTGGCGCGTGCAAAAGCGGACTGGCTAGTCGGACTGAATGTGACACGTGCATTAACGGTAAAATATGAAGACAGTCTGTCTGCTGGTCGGGTACAAACACCGACGCTTGCGATGGTCCGTCAGCAAGAGAAGAAGATTGAAAAATTCCGTCCGCAAAACTATTTCGTCATTTCTTTAGAAGTCGATGGACAGAAAGCTAAGCTCAATCAAAAAAATCCGTATGGCATCACAGATCGCGAAGCAGCTGAAAAGCTAGTCAAAGAACTGTCTCAGCAAAAAGGGACAGTCACTGACATTTCAGAAAAAGAAAAGACAGAACCAGCACCTTTGCCTTATGATTTAACTGAAATCCAACGGGAAGCGAATGCCCGTTATCAATTTTCTGCGAAAAAAACTTTGTCATTGGTTCAAAGCTTGTATGAAACGCATAAAATCGTGACCTATCCACGAACAGATAGTAAATATCTGACCAACGATATGAAGGCGACCATGAAGGAACGTTTGCAGGCAGTGATCGACTTTGCGCCAGAGGTCAAAACCTATATCAAGAACGGCGCACAAGTGAAGCAAAAACGCGTGTTTCAGGATAACAAGGTAACGGACCACCATGCCTTGATCCCAACAGAACAGCGCCCACGCTTTGAAAAGTTGTCGACCGATGAACAACGCATCTACAATATGATCGTGACTCGCTTCTTAGGGTTATTTGCTGATGCTCACAAAGAAAGTCAACAAAAAGTGACAGTAACATTCCAAAAGGAAACCTTCACCTTCCGCCAGAGCAAAGTCTTAGTGGCTGGCTGGAAACCGGTAGAAGAAGCGAAGAAAGCTGTTCAATGGACAGATGGGATGAAGATCGTACCGAATTTTACGATTGAAAAAGCCTTAACCACACCGCCGAAGCCATTAAATGAAGGAACATTGCTGGCTCAAATGGAAAAGCATAGCTTGGGTACCCCAGCGACTCGGGCGGAAATCATCGAGAAACTGATCAAATCAGAACTGATGGAACGGACGAATACAGGATTACTGGTTTCACCGAAAGGCAAGCAATTGCTGGAACTAGTGAATCCATCATTAGTAACGCCAGAGCTGACTGAAAAATGGGAAAAGCAATTAGAATCGATCGCCAATGGCAAATACAGCAGCAAGCAATTTCTTCAGGAGATCGAGGCGGATACCAAAAAATTAGTCAGTGAAGTCAAACACAGTGATAAAAAATATCAAGACTTCTCAATCACAGCCAAGAAATGTCCAGAGTGTGGTTCACCACTACGAGAAAAAAACACCCGCGATGGGAAAATCTACATTTGTACCAATCCAGAGTGTAATTATCGTCGCCGTAAAGATCCAAAAGTCTCGAATCATCGCTGTCCACAATGCCATCGCAAAATGGAGATCATTGATGGAAAGAACGGTTCTTACTTCCGTTGCAAGTATGACGGAACAACAGAAAAGATGTTAGACAAAAAGGAACGCTCGAAGAAAATGACGAAACACGAAGAACGTCGTTTATTGAAGAAGATTAATGATCAAGAAGAGCCACAAGAAAGTCCATTAGCTGCAGCGCTAAAAGCAGCAATGAAGGACCAAGACTAAATAGCAGCCGCCAAGCCCGAATGGACTTGGCGGTTTTACTCATTTATGAAGCCGAGGATACTTGTCCTTGGCTTTTTTCGTATTTTTCTTTTGCGGCTTGTAACACAGAGTCGAGTCTAGGGCTAGGCTCTATATGGTATTACTCAAAATTAATGATCAAATCATAGACTTCTTTAAAATTACCTTGAACCATTTTACTAATCGGCAAGCGATAATAGAGTGTGTAAAAGAGTTTGGCAAGAAGGGGATGTTGAAACATAGTATTTTGTCCCTTAGGCAAAATTTGAATCCCGGCAGCTTTTAAGTGTCCGATTCCTTCCTTTTGTATTTGAGAGAGTATCGAAAGGTCGGCACTTTTTCGAATAGCAACGGCTGAAAAATCATAAAGGTACTCAAAAGAATTCTGGACCATGACCATCGTCGCATGACTCTTCAACCAATCATCCATTTTTGGTTCAAAGCGCCAAGCATAATTCGTTCCATTAAACACTTCATCCAAAATTTGGGTAATATCGAACTTAGTGTGCAGCGAACCGATTTTCATCTGTCCCTTCCCAAAACGCAGAACAGTGATCCCTTTATCAGTATTCATTCCGCCAGTCAGTTGAAAGCCGAAATAGATTTCTTTTGGTTGTTTACTTTTTTGTTGTAACTCAGCTTCTAACCCAGTGGCGTCAATCTGATTGCCAATGAAAAGAATCGTTGAGCTGCAATTCTCTGCCAACGGTTCAATGATTGTCGGAAAATCGCTGTACTTCATCGTCACAAAGATCAAATCATAGTGATCATCAGGCTGAAGTGTTTCGATTACCTGTACTGTGTCTTTTGTTTGCTTACGTTGAAGGGAATGGTGCAATACCAATCCATCTTTTTGCAACTCTTTTTTTCTTTGACCTCGTGCTAAGAGTGTAATCTGATTGTTGCCTTTAATAAGCGAATGCGCGAGATAGCTTCCTTGAATACCAGCACCGTAAACGAGTATTTTCATATCTTCACTCCTTTCTTAATCAACAAGTGTTGATTAATCAACTTGTGTACATTATAATAAGAGGACTATTCAGAAGTTTCAATCAACAAAATGTCTTTTGTGTTGATAATTGAACAGAAATCAATAAATGATTGGAGTATAATGATGGATCGACGAAAACGCAAAACTCAAAACGCAATTACGGCAGTTTTCTATCAGCTTCTAATGAAAAAAAGCTATGAAGAAATATCAGTCAGCCAGATTTGTCAGGAAGCTGATATTAATCGCGGCACGTTCTATCTTCATTTTATTGATAAGGATGATTTGCTGGAGAAGAGTATCGCTTATGAAATGCAGGAGTTGTTCAATTATTGCGATCGAAATGACGAGGCTAGCAACCAGAGTAAATTAGAGAGAACCTTCGAATATATCTCGGCACATCACGATCGTCTAAAGCGACTTTTCAGCGCAGACAAGCAAGGCTTCTTCGCGCGTTTTCAAATTAATTATCTTATGGCGCAAATGACCGATCAATCTCAGCTGACAAGTATTTTCTTTGCCCATGGAGTTGTGGGTCTTCTGGAGCATTACTTAATGAATGATATTTCAGAAAAGGAAATCGCGCAGGAATTAGATAGAATCACCCATTCACTTCGTTAAACAAATCTAAATTTTTTTCACAGGTATTTAGTAGATATTCAAAAAGAAAAGGGTTACAATGTAAATGGTTTATACCACTTTCGGGAGGGATTTTTTTGAAATCAAGAAAAGATGAAGTATTAGAAGCATTGAGAGCAAATCCTAACGAACAGACGGCACAAGAGCTGGCAGATCAAATGGGGGTTGACCGTACCAACATCAGCCGCTATTTAAATGAATTAACGAAGGACGGAACAGTCAAGAAAATCGATGGCCGACCAGTCAAATTTCAAATTGCGACTGTGTCTACTGAAAAACATATTAACTTTGACAATTTAATCGGTCGCGAGGACTCTCTGAAGAGTCAGATTCAAAAATCAAAAGCGGCCATTTTATATCCGCCTCGCGGATTGCATACAATCATTTTTGGTGAGACCGGAACAGGGAAGACCATGTTTGCGGAGTGTATGTATCGTTTTGCTGTGTCAGCCAAAGTTTTAGATGAGAGTGCACCATTTATCACCTTCAACTGTGCTGATTACGCTCAAAATCCTCAACTGCTTTACGGCCATATTTTCGGTGTGAAGCGCGGTGCTTTTACTGGGGCTGAAGAAACTCGTGTAGGTTTGATGGAACAAGCAGATGGCGGGATTCTATTCTTGGATGAAATTCATCGCTTGCCGCCAGAAGGACAGGAGATGCTCTTTACCTTTATTGACAAAGGGACGTTTCGTTCTTTGGGTGATGGGGAAGAGAAGCAGGCTTCTGTACAAATTATTGGAGCAACGACAGAAACTAGCTCGATGTTTCTTTCTACGTTCAACCGACGGATTCCAATGCAGATCGAGCTGCCTTCCTTAGCCGAACGATCTTTGGATGAACGATTGGCGATTATCAAGGAATTTCTTCAACAAGAAGCCAATCGATTGATGCAGGAAATTGCGATCGATAAACGCAGCTTGTTGGCGTTTCTTCTATATAAGGCAGAAGGAAATATTGGTCAATTAAAACGGGATCTGAAACTCGTTTGTGCCAAAGCCTTCCTTCATCATCAAACCAGCAGCGAATCAGAAAAATTAATGATCGTTGAAGAAGATTTGCCGTTAGTCGTGCAAAAGGGTCTTCTACGCATGAATGAAGTTCAGGATAAATTAACTCCGTTTATGGATAAGAAAAATCTTTATTTAACTTTGAAGCCAGGTACAGAAGAAGTTGTTTGGGGGCAAGACCCGAATAAGGATATGGAAGTCTACCATTCAATTACCTATAAGTTGGAAAAGCTGGGTCGTGAAAACTTATCAGAGATCGATCTGGAAGAATTGATTTCGGATGATGTCGATCAGTATTTTGAAACCTATGTTGAAGAGCTTTCCCATAGCAACGCCTATCGCGAGATTATTTCCGATGATATGTGGAAGCTGGTGAATGAACTATATGATTTTGCTTCAAGTAAAATGAATCGTGAGTACGATGAAAAAGTTCGTTTTGCTTTTGCGCTCCATATCAATTCAACGATCGAGCGAATTCGCGGCAATCAGTTTATATCACATCCGAATTTAAATGATATCCGCCGCAACTACTCGAAGGAGTTCCAGTTAGCGATTGAATTCTCGAATCGCATCGAGGAAGCCTATAACATTATGATTCCGCTAGATGAGATCGGCTTTATCACCATGTTTCTGACGATGGATAATCAGGAAACACAGGAGGTTGATGAACGCCAAGTCGCCGTCTTAGTGGTTATGCATGGAAAATCAACGGCTTCAAGTATGTTGGAAACAGTCCAAGAACTTCTTGGTACAACGAACGGCATTGCCTTTAACATGCCCCTGACTTTGCGAACAGAGGCTATGTACGGACAAATCAAGAATTATATCCAAGGCAAACAGGAGGAGTTCTCCGAGGGGATCATCCTGTTGACGGACATGGGTTCACCGAATAATTTCGGTAATCTAATCTTTCATGAGATGGGTATCCGCACGCGAGTGATTTCGATGGCTAGCACGATGCTGGTGCTGGAAAGCTTACGTTTAGCGACATTAGGTCGTTCATTGGAAGAGATTTACACGAGTGTGATCTCGATGTTCCAAACGATGGTACGACTGGAAGAGCCCACCCAAAAGGATGAGAAGAAAGTTATTATCGTTGCTTGCTTCACTGGTGAAGGGGTCTCGAAGCGATTGAATGAAGTCGTTTCCCAGATCGTTAATCTGGAAGAATTTGAGATTATTCAGATGCAGTCATTGGAACGAGAGAGCTTCAAGCATCGGATCGATCAGCTGATCACTCATAAGGATATCGTAGCGATCGTCGGAACGATGGAGATCCATTATCAGAAGATTCCTTTTATCCCTGCAATGAATTTATTTAAACGAGATAAAATTTTAGAATTTCAGGATCTGCTAGGTAGTACGATCACACTGCCGGAGATGGTCGATTCATTGACCAAGAATTTTTCACCTGAACTAGATGTTAAGACTTTATTCTTATTAATAGATGATGTTTTGCAGCTGATCCGCAAAGATCAGGAACTAATCATTGAGAATACAGCGATGCAGGCGTTGAGCGTCCATATCGCCTTCTTAGTCGATAAAATAAAAAAAGGCGAAGAACGTCCGCCATTTGAGAACGTTAAGTATTTCCATCAGCAGCACCGGATTCGCTTTAATCAAACCGCTGCTAATCTAGCGTTGATTGAAAAACAATTTGGTGTCCGCTTTACAGAAGACGACATCGCTTACATCGTTAAGACTCTTGAGGATAATCGAGTTGAACTGGGATTGCACAGTGTGTAATCCTAGTTTTTTTGTGTGTAAGTTGAAAACCTTATCACAGCAGCTTCTGTGCGACAGAAAAGTTGGCACGCGACTTGCTTTATATAAAGTGTACATTAAAAAAATTAGGGAGTGTCACTTATGAAAAGAATTATGTTAGTTTGTGCAGCAGGAATGAGCACTAGTTTATTAGTAACAAAAATGGAAAAAGCAGCAGCTGATCAAGGATTAGAATCAGATATCTTCGCAGTTTCAGCTTCAGAAGCAGATGCAAAATTAGAGGACGCAAGTAAACCAGTTGATGTTTTACTATTAGGCCCACAAGTTCGTTTCATGAAGAGCCAGTTCGAAACAAAATTAGCTGACAAAGGAATTCCAGTTGATGTTATCGATATGAAAGATTACGGCATGATGAACGGTGAGGCTGTTTTAGGTACTGCACTGAAACTTATGGACTAAGAATTTAAAGGGGAGCTAAGCAAATGAGCGATACAATGAGTCAAGAACAATTGGAAGCAGTAATGGGATTGATCATCAATGCCGGCAACGCCAAGAGCGATGCAATGGAAGCGATTCAAGCAGCGAAAGACGGCAACTTTGATTTGGCGCAACAAAAGCTTGAAGCAGCTGATCAGGCATTGGTTGAAGCACATCATTCTCAAACAGGGCTGTTAACAGAAGAAGCTAGCGGAAATCCAATGACCGTGACACTTTTAGCCGTTCATAGTCAAGATCATTTAATGACTAGTATTACCTTCAACGATATGGCAAAAGAAGTCGTAGACCTTTACAAACGTATGGGGAATGAATAGGAAGTGATTCCATGAAATTAAGTCGTGATCATGAATCGTTGAAAGCGATCACAGGTTTAATTGAATACGCTTTTAGGAAGCAGCAAACGATCATCGATGATCCGCTTTTCTTATCCCGTTATGAACATGCTGATAGTTACGGTTTGTATCAAGACGGTGAGCTGACTAGTCTAGTCATGGCGAATCACTTTGAGATCCAACTTTTTCAACAAAGAGTCAAAATGGCCGGTGTTGGTTATGTTGGCAGTTATCCAGAATATCGAGGTCAAGGGGGCGTCAGCAGTATCATGCCCGAACTTTTGGCCGATCTTCATAAACAAGGTGTGGCAGTGTCTCAACTTGCCCCCTTCTCCGAAGATTTTTATCGACAATTTGGCTACGAGCCCACAAGTCGCAGAAAAACCTACCGTATACCAGCGCTAGCCTTTAATTATTTGTCAAGTGAAAGAAGGGGGAGTGTTAAACGCGGAACCTGGCAGCAGATGAAGCCGGTGATCCAATCGGTATATCAGCGCTTATTAATGCAACAGCAGGTCGGCACGGTCGTTCGTGAAGACTGGTGGTGGGAACGTCTAAATGAGTATTACCCACACCGCTTTTATGCAATTGTATACGATGATGCTGGTGAAGCGAAGGGCTACATTATCTATCGAATGCAAGGCAACACACTAGTAGTAGATGAACTCGCTTATGAAAATGAGTTCGCTCTGCGAAAATTATTAACGTACTTGAAATCCCATGTCTCATCATTTGAAGAATTTCTTTATTATGCACCTGTTCATGAGCTCATTGAAAAATGTTTTCGTGAACAAGAGCAGCTGACAATTACTCTAGAACCTTATATGATGAGTCGAATTATCGACATTGAGCAATTATTACCGAAACTTCCAATGAATCAAAAAGAAATTATTTTAGAAGTAACTGAAGATAAGGAATGTCCTTGGAATGTTGGTAGCTGGCTAGTTAGCCAAGGGAGTTGTCAAAAAGTACAACAAGCAGGCGATATCAAAGCGTCCATTCACGGATGGAGCGAGTTATTATTAGGAGAATTAACTTTAGCCGAAGGAGTTTTTCTCGGCAAGGTGACAGCAGTAAAAGGGTTTACAGCTGAAATTTTTCCTAAAGGTCGACAAAGTTTCTATGATTATTTCTAATTAAATAGGGGGAACACAAAAATGGATAAATTTATTGCTTTTATGGAGAAACACTTTATCCCGCATGCATCAAAGATCGGTAACCAACGTCACTTGGTAGCGATTCGGGATTCATTTACAACAACCATGCCGTTAATGATTTTAGGGGCACTAGCGGTAATGCTTAATAACTTGTCACTGAATTTCCCAGCTTTTGGTAAATTCATGGATGGTATTTTCGGGGGCGAGGCATGGAAAGGCTTTGGCGGCTCTGTTTGGAACGGAACATTTGGCGTTCTTTCAGTCTTTATCGCTTTCTTAGTAGCGTATAACTTAGCAAAACATTATGGTAAAGATCCAATTGGAACTGGTGTCGTTTCAGTTGCTTGTTTCTTTACATTAGGTGCAGCAACAAGTGGAATGAACTCTACTGGTCTGTTCGTTGCATTGATCGTGGGTATCGTCGTTGCTGAATTATTCACTCGCTTGGTTGGTAATGAAAAATTAGTCGTTAAAATGCCAGAAGGCGTGCCACCAGCAGTTGCACGTTCATTCGCATCTTTATTCCCAGCAATGATCACTATTTCTATCTTTGGTGTGATTGCAGCCATTATTGCCGGCTTCGGAATTGAAGACATGTTTGCTGAATTCTACGCACTAGTTCAAGAACCATTCATGGGCTTGGCTAACTCTTACGGTTCAGCATTGTTAATTGCATTTATTACGCCATTCTTATGGTTCTTCGGTTTGCACGGTGCAAACATGATCGACCCATTCATGCAAGCAATCAATGCACCAGCTATCGAAGCAAATGCAAATGCGCTTGCAGCAGGTAAAGTAGCTCCTTATATCGTTAACAAACCATTTGTTGACTCATTTGTAAACATGGGTGGTACTGGTGTAACGATTGGTTTAATCATCGCTATTTATTTAGTTGGACGCAAAAACAAACCATTTATGGTTATCAATAACTTGGCGGCAGCTCCTGGTATTTTCAATATCAATGAGCCATTGATGTTTGGTCTGCCTTTAGTATTGAATCCAATTATGTTCATACCATTTATTTTGACACCGATGGTTTGTATTTCAACTGCTTATTTTGCAACGAAGTTCGGCTGGGTGCCAGCAGCGACTGTAATGCCACCATGGGTAACACCACCGATTGTGGGTGGCTTCTTAGCAACTCAAAGCATCTCAGGCGCGATCCTAGCAGCAGTCAACTTAGTAATCTCAATCGCAATGTACGTACCATTCGTATCATTGGCAACTAGACAAGAACTTAAAAAAGTAACTGAAGCATAATAATTGATTTAAGGGGGTGCGGATCACTGGATTCCACCCCCTAAATTTTTGCAAAACAACTATTTATTAGAATGAGGTAGATCTACAATGAAAACTTTTCCAAATAACTTCTGGTGGGGAGCAGCCACTTCTGGTCCACAAAGTGAAGGGCGCTTTAACAAAAAACACGCAAATGTCTTCGATTATCATTTCGAGATCGAGCCAGAGAAATTCCATAATCAGGTAGGACCGGATGTGGCATCAAACTTTTATAATAGCTACAAAGAAGATATTCACATGATGCGTTCAATTGGTATGAATAGCTTGCGCACAAGCATCCAATGGAGCCGACTGATTGATGACTTGGAAACCAATACGGTCAATCAAGATGCTGTGGATTTTTATAACGATGTGATTGATTCAATGATTGCTGAAGGTATGACTCCAGTAATGAATCTGCATCACTTTGATTTGCCAGTAGAATTATATGATAAGTACGGAGGCTGGGAATCGAAAAAAGTCGTAGATCTATACGTTGGTTTTGCTCAAAAATGCTTTGAATTATTTGGCGATCGTGTCAAATTTTGGGCGACTCACAATGAACCAATGGTAGTTGTTGAGGGTGAGTATCTATTCCAATTCCATTATCCAAACATCGTAAATGGGAAAAAAGCGGTGCAGGTAGCTTACAACTTGAACTTAGCTTCAGCCAAAGCGATTCAAGCTTTTCGAAAATTAGCGATTGCTGATGCGCAAATTGGTACCATTTTAAATCTGACACCGACGTATGCAGCCTCTGATGCTCCTGAAGATCAGGAAGCAGCGCGAATTGCTGAACTTTGGAATAACAAAATGTTCTTGGAGCCAGCAGTTTATGGACATTTCCCAGCAGAATTGGAAGAGTTGCTAACGAAAGACAAAGTCTTGTGGGAAACGACTGACGAAGAGAAGGAAATCTTGAAAAACAACACGGTTGATTTCTTAGGCGTGAACTTCTACCATCCAAATCGGGTAAAAGCACCAGATGTAGCACCAAATTCGGTAGGTGAATGGATGCCGGATCGCTATTATGATGCGTATGATATGCCGGGCCGTCGGGTAAACTTGGACCGCGGTTGGGAAATTTATCCAAAAGCACTTTATGATATTGCAGTGAACATCAAAGAAAACTATAAAAACATTCCGTGGTACGTATCTGAAAATGGGATGGGTGTTTCAAATGAAGACCGCTTCAAAAATTCTGAAGGCATGATCGAAGACGATTATCGGATTGATTTTGTTCAAGAGCATTTGGAATGGCTGCACAAAGGAATCGAAGAAGGTTCAAATTGTTTTGGCTACCATATGTGGACACCAATTGATTGCTGGTCTTGGTTGAATTCATATAAAAACCGGTATGGTTTCATTTCAAACAATATCCATACGCAAATCAAAACAATCAAAAAATCAGGTTACTGGTTCAAAGAAGTGACTGATAGAAACGGCTTAGCAGATTAATCCAATTAGGAGGAAATTAAGTGAAACGTGAACTAGGAATTTCGGTTTATCCCGATCATAGTGATCCGCAGGCGGATCGTGACTACATCAAAAAAGCAGCAGAGCTTGGTTATACGCGGATTTTTATGAGCATGCTGGAAGTGACTGAGGGGAAAGAAAAAGTCAGTGAGAAATTCGGCAGTATCATTCATTACGCGAAGGATCTTGGCTTTGAAACGGTCTTGGATATTGCACCATCAATTTTTGACGATTTGGGCATTTCCTATGATGACTTAAGCTTCTTTGCCGAGCTGGGTGCGGAAGGGATTCGTTTAGATGAAGGCTTCGATGGCAATAAGGAAGCGATGCTGAGTTACAATCCTGAAGGCTTGGCGATTGAACTGAACATGAGTAACAATGTCGCTTACCTTGATAACATTTTATCTTATGAAGCGAACGAGCCATTTATCTATGGTTGTCATAATTTTTACCCGCAAGAAGGTTCAGCGTTGCCATATGATTTCTTCATCAGCTGCAGCGAGCGCTTCAAGGGTCATGGAATCAAAACGGCGGCTTTCATTACTAGTCATGATGCAAAATATGGTCCGTGGGATGTGAATGATGGACTGCCAACTTTAGAAATGCACCGTCATATACCGATTGATCTGCAAGCACGTCACATGTTTGCGACTGGCTTGATTGATACTGTAATTATTGGAAATGCCTATGCCTCCGATGAAGAGCTGGAGAAAGTGGCAGCTGTTGATCGCTACAAGTTAAGTCTAGGAATTGAGTTTGTGCCAGAAGCCACTGAAATTGAGCGTAAAATTGTCGCTGATCCAAAACATTTCCGTCGTGGAGATATAACATCTACAGCTGTTCGTTCAACGATGGTACGGGTAAAATACGCGGATGTCGCAAATCCAGTTCATGACAATACACAAGAATTCCAAATCGGCGATGTGGTAGTCGGCAATGATGAGTTTGGTAAATACAAAAACGAATTACAAATTGTTTTAGAACCCCATAGTGATTCAAGAAAAAATTTAGTTGGTAAGATTCCGCAAGAAGAATTGATCATGCTGGATTTCTTGAAGCCTTGGGCGAAGTTTCAGTTTGTTTCTAAAAACTAAATTTGAGATCGATTATAAAAAGATGAAGGTTCGTTATTGACAAACGCTGAAAAGGCGTGTAAAGTATGACTCAACTTAATCAAATGACAATGAAAAGAAGAGTAGCAGTTCATTTGTTCTCAGAGAGTCTCTGGTAGGTGAGAAGAGGCAGCAATGATTTGTGAACCACATCTTTGAGTCGGTCAGCTGAATCTAGTAGGTTGATCCGGGAGAGCCCGTTACAGCAGAGGTCAGATTGACCAGTTGAGATCGCTCGTTGTGAGACGACGATGAAAAAAGGTGGAACCACGTAATTACGTCCTTTAGCCCTAGCGGCTAAAGGACTTTTTTGTTTTTACCTGCTGGACACTACTGACTCGTAGAGGTTCTTTTTGCGAGAAAAGGACAAAGATGAGGTGGAACCGCGTATATAACGCCCTCTGGTATTTTTACCAGAGGGCGTTTTTGCCAGTCCAACTTTTCACAGTTTGCTAAGATAGGCGATGGGTAAAGATTGACACATCAAATAACTATAGAGAACCGTATAGTTGGATAGTATGCGTGATGAGAAGCGGGTTAACTTTTTAGTTTTTTAAAAAAGTTATTTCATTAAATTGAATTAGCTGTCAGTTACGCTTTTCGCAGTTCAATTTGATGGTAAGTAGTTCCAGAATTTTTAACTAAACAATAAATAGAACTGTTTAGCGGAATCGTATGCGTACGAAAATAAAATCATTTTTCACGGTTTTGAAAAATGAATTCTTCTATAATGAGCTAGCCGTCATTCAGTCAAACTCTAAAAACTAGGTGTCGACCGCTATTTTCATAGTTACTAGAACTACTTTAGTCACGATTAAGATCTTTCGAAAGGCCGTGCAACTTTCGAAAAAAATGGAGGGATATTGGGATGAATTACTTGATCGACGTCATGCCGCAATTATTACAAGGGGCAACGACAACACTGAAATTATTTGCTTTTACAATATTAGGCTCATTGCCGCTAGGGATTTTGCTATCTTTTGGACTGGCAAGTAAGTTTAAGCCGCTGCAATGGATCTTGCGTTTTTACGTTTGGATTATGCGCGGTACACCACTGCTTTTACAATTGATTTTTGTCTTTTATGGTCTGCCGTTAGTTGGTATTATCTTTGATCGCTTTGATGCGGCGCTTTTCGCGTTCGTCTTGAATTACGCCGCTTATTATGCCGAAATTTTTCGTGGTGGGATTCAATCCATCCCCGTTGGACAGTATGAAGCGTCAAAAGTTATCGGATTAACGCCTGTTCAAACAATCACCCGAATCATTATTCCGCAGGTAGTGAAGATTGTCTTGCCATCTGTAGGAAATGAAGTGATTAACCTGGTGAAAGATACCTCACTGGTATACATCCTAGGCCTATCAGACGTGATGCGTGCCGGAAAAATCGCGATGGAGCGTGACACCACATTGCTTCCATTATTCGGAGTAGCCATTATTTACTTAGCACTGACTGGTGTTACTTCAGTCATTCTGAAACAACTCGAAAATCGTTTGAATTATTATCGTTAGGCAGGTGGAAAAAATGATCGAATTAAAAAATGTAAATAAATCGTTTGGCAGTAAGAAAGTGATCAATAATTTAGATTTAGTCATTCCAGAGGGACAGATATTAGCGATCGTTGGACCATCTGGCGGTGGGAAAACGACTTTGTTACGAACGTTGGCTGGATTGGAGACCGCTGATAGCGGTACGTTTTTACTTGATGGAGAGCCTTTTGATCCGACTAGTTCGAAACAACAGGAACAAGTCGTCGGAGTTGTTTTCCAAGATTTTCAATTATTTCCACATTTGAGTGTACTGGAAAACATTACGATCGGCCCACGATTAGTTCTAAAGCAGGACAAAGAAACATATACGGAGAAAGCGAATCATCTAGCAAAACTGTTGGAAATCGAAGAGTTGTTAAATAATTACCCCTATCAGTTATCTGGTGGGCAAAAACAACGTTTAGCGATTGCTCGGGCGATGGCAATGAATCCTAAAGTTTTAGCGTACGATGAACCAACGAGTGCTTTAGATCCTGCCTTGCGTCAGCAGGTAGCGAGTTTGATCTTAGGTTTAAAAGCGGATGGTGTGACTCAGATCGTGGTTACCCATGATCTGGATTTTGCAGAAGAGATTGGTGACAAGGTATTGAAGGTAGAACCTATCAAATAAATAAAAACATTGGAGGAGTTAGTATGAAATTGAAAAAATTTGTTTTGGGAATGGTCGCTGTTTTAGCATTGGTAACGTTAACTGCTTGCGGAAAGAAAGAAGCCAGCGGTGACGACAGCTGGAAAACCATCGAGAAGGATAAAAAAATCACGATTGGTTTAGATGATACCTTTGTGCCAATGGGCTTCAAAGATGAAGATGGAGAGATCGTAGGTTTTGATATTGATTTAGCGAAAGCTGTCTTTGAACAATATGATATTAAAGCTGATTTCCAACCAATCGATTGGTCAATGAAGGAAAGTGAGCTAGAAAACGGAACGATTGATTTGATTTGGAATGGCTATACGGTGACGAAATCGCGGGAAAAGAAAGTGTTGTTTTCTGATCCGTATGCACAAAACGAACAAGTGTTAGTGACTAAAAAAGATAGCGGGATCACAAAAGCAGCAGACATGAAGGATAAAGTCTTAGGTGCTCAAGAGGGTTCTTCTGGTTACGAAGCCTTCAATAATGAAACTAAAACATTGAAGGATATCGTCAAAGATAACGATGCAACACTATACGCTAGCTTCAATGAAGCTATGATCGATTTAGAAAATGGTCGGATCGATGGCGTATTGATCGATAAAGTTTATGCGGATTACTATTTGAAGAAAGCAAATAAGCTAGATGATTACAATATCTTCAGTGTCGGATTCAAAAATGAAAACTTCGCGGTGGGTGCTCGTAAGGGTGATAAAGAGTTAGTAGAAAAAATTAACAGTGCCTTCAAAGAATTACAAGATGACGGCAAATATGCAGAAATCTCTAAGAAGTGGTTTGGTGAAGAATTGTCTTTACCAAAAGAGTAAGCAGAACAGCCTCTTAAATTTTAATTAACCAAAAAGAAAAGGCGAGCAAAACTTTTGTTCGCCTTCTTTTTTTTGTATAATGGTACAGAATGGAAAGAGGGATAACATGGCGCAAAAAAAGCGTACAAAGAAAAAAAGAAAAACGAAAAAGCAAAAACAACTTCAAGAACAGCGCCTGATCATCGGTCTTGGGCTTTTATTTATTTTATTTACTGTCTTTGCCATATTTAAATTAGGATTTTTAGGGAATCTGATTGCGAATGTCTTGCGAATGATCGGTGGCAACACCTATCAATTTTTGGCGCTGCTGTTGGGACTATACGGCGGATTGCTGGTAGCCAAAAATACGAAGCTGAGAATCAGCAAGCCGCGGCGATGGATTGGGATCGGTGTCTTTTACTTAGGAATCCTATTGATTCTTCATGCTCGTTTATTTATGAAGGTTGAAAGTCAGGATCCGAATATTTTGAAAACGACATGGGATCTTTTGATGATCGATTTTTTAGGAAATCAAATCAGCCAAAATGTCGGCGGCGGGATGTTGGGCGGTGCAATTTATAATTTAACCCACTTCCTAGTGTCGCAGGTCGGCAGCTATCTGATCGCTGGATTGTTATTGATCCTCGGCGTATTTTTGTTCAGCCAGTTGGAATTCAATCAAGTGACCGATTACTTAGCAAATTTTGTCGATACGATGAGGGAGAAATTCTCTGAATCAGATGAAAAAAAAGCCCTAAAAGCCGCTAAAAAAGAAGAGCGGCAAGCTCAAAAAGCCCAAGCCAAAGCGGAGAAACAAGCAGCTGAAAAGGCGAAGATAGAGGCAGAACTGGCAGAACGTGAGAAAAATAGAGTGCGTTCGTTAACACCAGGTGAACAGCTGGCAAAAGAGAGTCAAGAGCATTTAGAGAAAGAGCCGGAGCAAATGACCTTAGTGCCGATTGAAGGCTTCCAAGAAAATCTGGAGCCAACAACAACGCCGCTTGCCAAGACAAAACCCGAGGTTGATGAAGAGGAGATTGACGATCCTGGAGATTTGGAATTTGAAATCAATGCCGAACCGGAGGATCATGATTATCAATTACCGCCTTCAACTTTACTGGATTCGATACCTGCAGCGGATCAAAGTGACGAGTACAAAAAAATTGAACAAAATATCAAAGTACTGGAAAAAACCTTCAACAGCTTTGGCGTAGATGCAAAGGTCGTTAAAGCCAGCTTAGGTCCATCTGTTACGAAATTTGAAGTGCAGCCGGCAGTCGGTGTGAAAGTCAGCAAGATCGTCAACTTAACGGACGATATCGCTTTAGCTTTAGCCGCTAAAGATGTGCGGATGGAAGCACCAATTCCTGGTAAATCATTGATTGGGATCGAAGTACCAAATAGTACGATCAGCATGGTTTCGTTCCGAGACATCATCGAGGCTCAGCCAAACCATCCAGATAAATTGTTGGAAGTTCCATTAGGTCGAGATATTTCTGGTATGGTCCAAACAGCTGATCTATCGAAAATGCCTCACTTGCTAGTTGCAGGGTCAACTGGTAGTGGGAAGTCCGTCTCTATTAATGGGATCATCACAAGTATCTTGATGCGGGCGAAGCCGAATGAAGTAAAATTAATGATGATCGACCCAAAAATGGTCGAGTTAAATGTCTATAATGGGATTCCACATTTACTGACCCCGGTTGTAACGAATCCGCGAAAAGCGGCACAGGCGCTGCAAAAAGTGGTACAGGAAATGGAAGAACGTTATGAAAAATTCGCCGCAACTGGTGTGCGGAATATTTCTGGCTTCAATGAATTAGTCATTCAGAAAAACTTGGAGGATGGACAAAATCGTCCAATCTTGCCGTTTATTGTTGTTATCGTGGATGAATTAGCCGACTTGATGATGGTAGCAAGTAATGAAGTCGAAGATGCGATTACTCGCTTGGCCCAGATGGCTCGGGCGGCCGGTATCCATATGATTCTTGCTACTCAACGGCCAAGTGTTGACGTTATTACCGGGATCATTAAAGCCAATGTGCCGTCTCGGATCGCCTTTGCTGTATCTAGTGGTACAGACTCACGGACGATCATTGACAGCAATGGTGCTGAAAAACTTCTAGGTCGTGGGGATATGCTGTTCTTGCCAATGGGTGAAAATAAACCGATTCGAGTTCAGGGCGCGTTCATTTCTGATCACGAAGTAGAACGAGTGGTAGAATTCGTTTCCGATCAGCAGGAAGCCCATTACGAAGAAAAAATGATGCCAACAGAAGAAACTTCTTCCTCACCATCAGAAACACCACAAGACGAATTGTACGAGGAAGCGAAAGCATTGGTAGTCGAGATGCAGACCGCCAGCATTTCCTTGCTGCAACGCCGTTTCCGCATCGGATACAACCGTGCAGCTCGTATTGTTGATGAATTGGAAGAACGTGGAGTGATTGGGCCTTCTACCGGCAGCAAGCCGCGAGAGGTCTTCATAGAAAAAGCGGAAGAAGAACTAGAAAATCCATTAGATGAATAGTTAAGAATAGTAACAGTCTTGCCAAAAATCCGTTTGGCAAGACTGTTTTTTTCTATAAAACAGCAACGCAGAAAAAGATTCACCGTGTCGCAGCCTATTTTAAACTTTATATAGAATTGCACATATGTGCGAAACAATTGTAAGTTTTGATTGAAAAAGGTTCTTCTTCTGGTTTTTTATCTATTTAATCTCTTTGCGTAAAAGCGCGTCATTGTCAGCTTTGTGTGAAAAATAAGTCAACCTGTTTTGTTAGAAGGCGAACAGAATGAATAAATTTCAACATTAATGTGTAACTTTTATGTGTTATACAATAGAAAAAGTCTGTGCTATCTTTTTGTTAGATTGATAAGCGCTTACAATTGGAGGGCAAAAAAATGGAGGAGTTGAATCCACGTCAGAAAAAATTGATTCATTTACTTGTTCAGAATGAGCACTATTTACCAGTAGCCTTTTATTCTGAGAAGCTTGGAAAGTCGAGCCGAACGATTTATTCAGATCTAAAAAAAATCCAAACGGTTCTATCAAATGACTCACTTATTTTGGAAAAGAAGCCGCGAGTCGGGATACAACTATGCGGGACTGTCGCGGAAAAGCTAGTGGTATTGGAGCGGATCAATGGGCATTCGACAGAGCCGAAAGTAGGCACACAAGAACGGCAATGGTTGATCGCCAAACGATTACTGATTGACGAGGAGACAGTAACACAGCAAATGCTGGCGCAACACTTTCATGTGAGTCCCACTTCGATCGCCAGTGATTTAGAAAAACTGATTGAGAAATATCGCTTTACACTTTCTGCGTCAAAACGAGGAACAAAGATTAGTGGAAGTGAAGAGGAGATTCAACACGCGTTATTTCGTTTTTGTGAAGAGTATTTGGATTCTAATGAGATTATTTCAGAAGACTTGTTTCAAGAAACAACCAAAAAAACTTTGAGCAACCTGTTTCCGCAGCAGCTGATTACAGTCATTTTTGAACAGCTGAAAAAGGTAAAGCAGCAGCCGGAATTCTATTTTCCGGAACAATATATGAAATCATTACTTATTCGTTTAGTTGTCTTTTGCTTTCGATTAATGAAGGGCAATCACATCGAGGAGAAGGAGTTCCTATTCGATCAAATAAAAATGATCGATACGTATTTGATCGCCAATGAGCTGCTGAAAAAAGTTGCGGAATCAATTGTTATTGATTATGACGAAGAGGATATTTCCTATGTAAACCGCCAACTAGTTGGTTACGGTGTAAAGCTCCATACTAAAGAGCAAGAAGGTCATGAGCGGTACGCTGAAACGATTCATAAGGTTTTGAAAAATATGAGTGAGATCATGCAGGTGGACTTTTTATCAGACGTACAATTGTCCGAGCGATTTACCAGCCATTTTATTCCGATGATCTATCGACTGAAGATGGGTATTGTAATTACCAATCCGTTAGTAGAGGAGATCAGGACTCAATATGCGATTACCTTCAGTGCAACTTGGTACGCATTAGCCAATGCTGAGAAAAAATTGGGTGTTCATTTCAATGACGAAGAAGTCGCATTAGTGGCAATGTATTTTCAAGTTTCATTGGAAAAGAGTCAAAATGGCAAAAAGATTTTGATTGTTTGTCCAAACGGAATGGGGACTTCAGAATTGATTTTCAATAAGATCAAGCGTATTTTACCGGCTCAGGACATCGCTGAAATCACAACGATCGACAAGTTGTATAGGAAAAATCTTGATAATGTCGATCTGATTATTTCTTCAGTTAAGCTGGAAAATGTCAACAAACCCGTCATTAAGGTCTCGACTCTAGTTACACAAGAAGATATTAAAAATATCACATCGCTTTACTCAAACCTTTTTTATTCGGAAGAGCCAGATGAAGCAGAGATTTTGGACTTTCCCTATTTAAGAGATGTTATTGATCTAGATTTTATTTACACTCATAAATGCTTCTCGGATAAACAAGCTTGCTTGAACTGGCTAATCAATCAGTTGGAGAAAAAACAAGTCGTGACGAAAGAGTTTCGCAAAGAGGTATTTGCGCGCGAAGCGATCGGCGAGACGGCATTAGCAACAGGAGTAGCGATTCCGCATGCATCGCCGCAAAATGTTTTACAATCAAAAATTGCCATCGTCACATTGGCGCAGCCGATTATGTGGGACCAGCGAAAGATACACTATGTTTTATTGATGTGTATCGCAAAAAGTGATCGCAAACTGGTTCGGGGAGTCATCACAGATATTCATAAAATCGTCCAGTCAGAAAAAAAGTTAACGCGTTTCTTCTTTGAAAGAAATGCAACAGAAATATATCAAGCGATTAGCAGGAGGTAGAAAAAATGCAAGTGATTAACGAAGAATTAGTTGATTTAGCGATTGACGCCGATTCAAAAATGACAGCTATCAATGTCTTAGCGGATCGGATCAATCAAGCAGGACGGTTACATGACCACGCTGGTTATGTAGAAAGTGTCGTTGAGCGTGAAAATTTAACAACGACTGGAATTGGCTTTGGAATAGCGATTCCTCACGGAAAGAGTCCGCATGTCAAAGAGACAACCGTAGCTTTTGGTCGCTTAAACAATAAAGTCGATTGGCAAAGTTTAGACGGAGAAAATGTGGGACTGGTCTTTCTGCTGGCGGTACCTGAGGAATGCCAAGGAGACCAGCATCTAAGAATCATTGCCGGACTGTCAAGAAAATTAGTCCACCAAGAGTTTCGTGACACGCTGCAGCAAGCATCAAGTGATCAAGAAATTGTGAATTTACTAAACGATAGCCTAGCAGGCGTCGTAGCATAAAAAATACTAGGAGGAAATTACTATGAAATTAGTCGCAGTAACAGCATGTCCATCAGGAGTTGCCCATACGTATCTTGCCGCTGAAAGTTTAGAAGTTGCCGCAAAGAAAAACAGCGTGGATATTCACGTAGAGACTCAAGGTTCAATCGGGATTGAGAATGAATTGACAATGGATCAGATCAACGGTGCGGACGCAGTAATTTTGACTAATAATATCGGCATCAAAAATGAGGATCGCTTTAAAGGCAAGCCAGTAGTCCGTGTCAGTGCAGGAGATTGCATCAACAAAGGCGAAGCGATCGTTAAGAAGATCCAGCAAAAATTAGCGAAATAGACTGTTAACTCCGCTTGTCAGAGTAGAAAGGGCTATACTTTAGCGGAATGATGAACATAGTGAAAATGATTCTGAAGGATGAACTAGGAGGTACGGGAATGATTGAATTATTAAAAAATACAAGAAAAAACATGATGACAGGTGTCTCATACATGATTCCATTTGTTGTTGCTGGTGGGATTTTACTCGCATTAAGTGTCTTACTTTCAGGGAATGCATCTGTACCGGATAAAGGCTGGTTAGCAGATATCGCAAACATTGGGATCACAGGACTTGGCATGATGGTGCCGATTTTATCTGGCTATATTGCCTTCTCAATGGTGGACCGCCCAGGTCTAGCTCCAGGGATTATCGGCGGATTGATCGCCAGCAATATTGGAGCTGGTTTTCTAGGCGGGATATTGTCAGGGATCGTCGCCGGTATCGTGGTCTTTTACTTAAAGAAAATCAAATTGCCCTCCAGTTTACGTTCACTGGGTCCGATCTTTATTATTCCATTGTTTGGAACGCTGATCGTTGGAGTCCTGATGTATTGGGTGATTGGCCAGCCGATTGCTTCGATGATGACAGCATTAACAAAGTGGTTGGAGTCGATGGGAACAGGGAATCTGGTTGTTCTTGGATTGATTTTAGGTGCGATGATTGCTTCAGACATGGGCGGACCGATCAATAAAGTAGCTTTCAGTTTTGGCTCAGCAATGGTTGGAACGATCAATCCAGCAACTGGCTTGCCCAGTGATACAGCTTTGACGATTATGGCTGGGATTGGTGCGGCAATTTGTATCCCGCCGCTGGCAATGGGTCTGGCGACGATTGTTGCTCCCAAAAAGTTTACAGTTGAAGAAAGAAACTCTGGCAAGGCTGCAATTGTGATGGGAATGGTAGGAATCTCAGAAGGAGCGATCCCGTTTGCTGCGGCGGATCCGTTGCGTTGTATTCCGGCGAACATGATTGGTAGCGCGATCGGCGCAGCTATTGCCATGGTGCTCGGTGCAGGCAATCCAGCACCATGGGGTGGTTGGATCGTTGCACCTGTCGCACAGAATCCATTGGTTTATATTCTTGGAACATTGATTGGCTCGGTGATTACTGCTGGAATTGTAATTGTCCTGAAAAAACCAGTCATTGCGGAAGGCAGCCAAACTGTTGGACTTGATGATGACTTTGATTTAGATATTGAGATCATGTAAAAAGCTGTGCCGAATACATCTTCGGCACAGCTTTTTTAAACTAAAACCAATTTTGCATTTGCACGGATCATGCGTTCATAATCTAGCGGCAAACCTTTACTAGTAATAACGATATCAACTTCGGACCATGGAGCGACCTGTACAAGAGAGGTTCGCTCAAACTTCGTGTGATCCAGCAGCACGATTTTTTTGGTGGATTTTTTTAGCATTCGGCGTTTGGCTTCGGCATCAATTAAGGAAGAGGTACAAAAGCCTTTGCGATTTTTCACACCGCTTGAACCGAAAAAGCAGAGATCAAATTGGATATCAGGAAAAACCTCATTTCCACTATTGCGAAAAGCCATGTCGGCAGGTGAATATTCACCGCCAAAGCAAAAAAGTTTATGCTGGCTGATGGAAAGTTGAGTAATCGCCGCTAATGAGCTGGTAAAAATTTGTTTTTTTTCTAAGGAAAGCATCTTCTTGGCTAGCAGGGCTATAGTACTCCCGTGATCCAAACCGATCGTAAAATCTTCAGATGTGATGAAATCTAAAGCAGCATGGGTGATGCGATCCTTTTCGGCAAACTGAGTGGTTCGTTGGAAAACAGGGGCTAATTCCTTTTCTTTAACCAGTATTGCTTTGCCATGATGCTTCTCCAAAATACCTTCTTTGGCAAGATAGGTTAAGTCTTTACGAATAGTTTCATCAGAGACTTGAAATATTTTCACTAAGTCGCATACTTTAAGTTCGTTTTGTTGATACAAAAGCTCAGTAATCTCTTTTCGACGTTGAGCGATTTCAACAGCTTTCATTGTCAGTCCCCTTTTTTAAGGAATTATTTCAGCAATGCTAGTTCGGATTGAGTACTACCATTCTTCGCATTTTACAGGAGCAAGATAAACTGTCTAAGTTGGACAGACAGTCTTTTCATTTAAGTTAGCATGGGAATCCAACAAAAACAACAAAAAACTTGGGAAATATTGCGCAAATCCAATTTATTTGCGATATTTCAAAGAATCATATAGTTTCAAACGAAAAATCTTTCTATACTGAGAGTGAGCTGAAAAGGAGGAAATAAAATGGGATCAGGAGTCATAAATCAAGCGCAGAATATCGCCAATGTAGTAGTAAAAGGAAATTCACGGATTCAACAAATGAAGGATCATTTATTTAAGGAAAAACGCCAAATTTCTTTGGAGCGTGCGTTGCTTTATACGGAAAGCTATCGTCAGAATGAGGGAGAGCCAACGATTATTCGCAGGGCCAAAGCGGTGGCACATATTTTGGCAAAGGTTGAAATTAGTATTCGTGAAGGGGAATTATTAGTTGGTAATCGCACGATTCGTCCACGTTCAGGCATCCTTTCGCCGGAGATGGATCCATATTGGATCATGGAAGAGATCGATACGATCGCCACGCGGCCGCAGGATCAATTTGAGTTTACAGAAGCGGACAAAAAAATTTATCGCGAGGAGTTGTACCCCTATTGGGAAAAGCGTTCGATGAAAGATTTCATCAATGGGGAGCTGACAGAGGAAGTAAAAACTGCATTGAAGGATGAAGTCTTCAAGTTGAACCAAACTGATAAAGGGCAGGGCCACATTATTATGGATTTCCCGGGAATTTTATCGCAGGGAATCGGCAGCTATCTTGAGCTGTTGGATGAAAAAATTGCTGAGGAACCAGAAAATCATTTTTATGAAGCAGGAAGAATCGTTTTTGCCGCGATGGGAGATCATTTTTTACGCTATGGTAACCTGGCAGAGGAAATGAGTATAAAAGAAAAAGATTTAAAGCGCCAACAAGAATTAACAACGATTGCGAAAATGTGCCGCAAACTAAGCTCAGAAAAGCCTGACTCCTTCTATGAAGCCTTGCAGCTATTATGGATGACCAGTATCGTGGGTCAATATGAATCCAATGCTTCGTCACTTTCATTAGGCAGAATGGATCAGTATCTGTATCCATTCTACGAAGCATCATTACAGGCAGGGATTACGAAAGAATTTCTGTATGAAGTATTGGGAGATTTTTACATTAAGACGAACGATGTTGTGCTCCTGCGTTCTGAGAGCAGTGCCAAATGCTTCGCTGGATTTCCAACTGGTTACACAGTCGTATTGGGTGGACTAGATGAATTGGGTCATACGTCAGTGAATCCATTATCCTTTGTTATGTTAGAGCTTTATCATGAAATTTTGTTGCCTCAGCCCAATTTATCGGTACGCATGAATGAGTTGATCCCCCGTCGCTTCTTGCTAAAAACTGTTGAAACGATTCGTTTAGGAACGGGTATCCCGCAGCTGTTCAATGATGAAGTGTGTGTTCCAGCCTTTTTAAGCAAGGGAGTGTCACTTGATGATGCCCGAGATTATGCGACGGTTGGCTGTGTGGAAACTTCTATTCCGGGGAAAACCTATGGGCTGCATGACATCGCTCTTTTCAATTTATTACGAATCATGGAATTAAGCATATATGAGCTGCGTGATAAAGAAGATCTAACCTTTGAGGAACTTGTAGCAACGATCGAACAGAAAATCGATTATTATGTAGAGCTGGTGGTGAAAGGTTCTAACATTGTGGATTTAGGGCATCGCCATTATGCGCCAACACCATTCCTATCTGTTTTGATCAATGATTGTTTAGAAAATGGAAAGGATGTTACAGAAGGCGGCGCACGCTACAATTTTTCTGGTGTACAAGGAATCGGTGAAGCGAATCTAAGTGACTCACTCTACGTTATCAAAAAAATGATCTTCGAAAATAAAGAAATGACCTTTAGTCAGTTGGTCGATGCGCTGGAATCAAATTTCACTGGAGAATATGTCGGACTGCAAACACATGTGATCCAAGATTTTGAAAAATTCGGCAATGATGATGAAGAGTTGGATATCATCGCAGCGAGATTATTCCGCCACTATGCCAAAGAGTTGGAGAAATACGAAAACGTACGTGGAGGGAAATTTATTCCTGGAGCTTATACGGTTTCAGCACATATCCCATTGGGCGAAGCAGTAGGAGCAACACCAGATGGACGGAAAGCTCATGAACAGTTAGCCGATGGCGGATTATCACCGATGGTTGGTAGAGATCATTTAGGTCCAACCGCGGTATTGAAATCTGTCAGTAAATTAGACAATTACCTGACTGTCAACGGCAGCTTATTAAATCTGAAGTTCCAGCCAAATACCTTAAAGGGGCAACAGGGCTTAAGTAAATTCGCAGATTTTCTAATGGCATTTACGAAGCTAAAAATCCAACATGTCCAGTTTAATGTGCAATCAAAAGAAACGTTGTTAGAAGCGCAAAAGTATCCGGAAAAATATTCTGGTTTATTGGTCCGCGTAGCCGGATACAGTGCGTTCTTCGTTGATTTGAACAAACAGATTCAAGACGATATTATCGCACGGGTGGAACATCAATTATAGAATGAGGGATGAAAATGGATCAAGGATTAGTCTTTAACATTCAGCGCTATTCTGTACACGATGGCGGCGGAATTCGAACATTGATCTTCTTGAAGGGCTGCCCATTGCGCTGTCCATGGTGCTCTAATCCTGAGTCGCAAAAAAAAGTCGAGCCAGCTAGCTGGCGAAAGAATGGAAAAATTGAGCAGGTTGGAACATGGCGATCAACAGATGAATTACTTGATGAAGTGTTAAAGGATGACATATTTTATCGAACCTCTGGTGGTGGCGTGACATTATCTGGTGGCGAAGTATTGATGCAGGCAGAATTTGCCGGCGAATTTTTGAAGGAAGTAAAAAGTCTCGGCATTCATACAGCAATTGAGACGACTGGTTGTTTTCCAATTGAACGAATCGAAAAAATCGTGCCATATGTTGATCAAGTATTGTTTGATCTGAAGATCATGGATCAAAAGGAAGCAAAAAGAATCATCGGGATTGATCCAATGATCGTTGAAGGAAACTTCGATTATCTTTTGAGGAATAAAGAAATTCAAGTGATTCCGAGAATTCCGCTGATCCCAGAATACACTACAAACAAAAGAAATATTCAGCAGATTATCAATTTCCTAGTTGAGCGGCAAATAGAAGAGGTTCATTTACTACCATTTCATCAATATGGCAGTAGTAAGTATAACTATCTTGGTTGGGAATATCGCATGAAAAATGTCCCGACTCTGAATGAAGATGAAATCCAAGCAATCAAAGAACACTTCGAAAAATTCGAGATTTCTGCTAATATCGATGGATTAGAATGAGAGGCCAAGTGCCTGTCATTCTTTTCTTTTTTTCAAAGTTGATTGTTTTCTCTTTGTGAATCGGTTATAGTATGTAGCGAATGTGTCGAGCACATCGTGTGTTCGATGGTACTGAGTAGGAGGAAACACCTTGGAAAAAATCTCAATTTATGGATTAACCAGAGATGAATTGGTCGAATGGTTTTTGGAACACGGAGAGAAAAAATTTCGTGCGACGCAAGTTTGGGAATGGCTTTACCGTAGTCGTGTGACAGAATTTGCCGAAATGAGCAACCTTTCGAAGCAGACAATTGCTTTATTAGAAGAAAATTTTATCATCAACCCATTAAAACAACTGGTCGTTCAAGAAGCTAGTGACGGCACTGTTAAATACTTATTTGAATTGCCCGATCATTTGATGATCGAAACGGTTTTGATGCGTCAAGAATATGGCTTATCCGTCTGTGTAACAACACAAGTTGGCTGCAACATTGGCTGCACATTTTGTGCGTCAGGGTTATTGAAAAAACAACGTGATTTGACTGCTGGCGAAATCGTCGCACAAATCATGTTAGTCCAACATTATTTTGATGAACGTGGAGAAGACGAACGGGTGTCCCATGTTGTCGTAATGGGAATCGGGGAGCCATTTGATAATTACACGAACGTAATGAATTTTCTTCGTGTTATCAATGACGATAAAGGAATGGCGATCGGTGCCCGGCACATCACTGTTTCAACTAGTGGACTCGTTCCGAAGATCAAGAAATTTGCCGAAAATGGTCTGCAGGTCAACTTAGCGATCTCATTGCACGCGCCAAACAATGAAGTACGTTCATCAATCATGCGCATCAACCGCAGCTTCCCAATCGAAAAATTGATGGAAGCCGTGGACTATTATATAGAAGAAACGAATCGCCGCGTCACCTTTGAATACATCATGCTGTCAGGTGTAAACGATCGACCAGATCATGCGCAGCAACTCGCTGACTTAATGAAGAACAAGAAGAAGTTAGTCTATGTTAATTTGATTCCTTATAATCCAGTTAGCGAACATGACCAATATTCTCGCAGCAGCAAAGCAGATGTTTTACGCTTTTATGATGTCTTGAAGAAAAATGGCATCAATTGTGTGATCCGCAAAGAACACGGAACAGATATCGATGCAGCCTGCGGACAATTACGCAGTAAGCAAATGAAAAAAGCAGAAGCAAAATAAATTTCTCTCACTCTCTCAAATTTTTGAGAGAGTTTTTTTGTCAATCGAACTTTTACAGTACATTTTCACTACGTTCGTGAAGTCATATGCGAAAATACGTTCTCTATTTTTTACAGACTATGATACACTTAAAAGAAAGCGCTTTGGAAATAGAATTTAATGGTATGCATTACATTAATTGGAAGAAGGATCCCTATTTTACTTCTTTCTTGTTCAAGATTAGTAAAATGGTATACGGCTTGAACATCAGACTTGTTTTTCTGGAAAGAAAAAAAGACATTAATAGGAAAAAGGATGCCAGTTCTACTTCTTGCTTTAGCAAGACTAGTAGAATGGTATACGGCTTGAACATCAAATTATTTTTCTGGAAAGAAAAATAAATACATTAATAGGAAAAAGGATGCCAGTTCTACTTCTTGCTTTAGCAAGACTAGTAGAATGGTATACGGCTTGAACATCAAATTATTTTTCTGGAAAGAAAAATAAATACATTAATAGGAAAAAGGATGCCAGTTCTACTTCTTGCTTTAGCAAGACTAGTAGAATGGTATACGGCTTGAACATCAAACTTATTTTTCTGGAAAGAAAAATAAATACATTAATAGGAAAAAGGAGAATATAATGAACGAAGCAGACATTCAAACAATTCTAGAGCATCGCTACGATCAGGGATGGGACTATTGGACGACTGAAGACAGACGCCTTGGCAAAGGTGCACCCTTTTCTTGTTTAGAATCAGCGGAGTACTTATTGGAATTAGGGATGGATCCGCAAGAAGAGATTCTGCAGAAGGTTGCGGGGCTTTTATGGGAAAATTGGCGTGAGCCGGGGGAATTCAAGCTTTATCCCAAAGGAGCGGTCTTTCCATGCCAAACAATTCCGGCAGCAACATTATTGGTTCGTTTAGGTCATGGGGATGATCCGCGAATGAAGCAAACATTGGAACATTTAATAACCACTCGTTACAAAGATGGCGGCTGGTGGTGCAAAAAGTTTTATTTTGGGAAAGGGCCAGAAACCGAATTTTCCAATCCATTACCGACTTTGAATGCACTGGGGTTGTTCCGCAGGACGGAATTTGTTGAGGAAGCCGAGTTAGATGAGGCGGTCGAATTTTTGTTAAATCACTGGGAGACTAAATTACCGCTTGGCCCATGTCATTATGGAATTGGCACATTGTTTATGCAGGTAGAGTATCCATTCCGCGGTTATGACTTATTTTATTACCTCTATGTTTTGTCTTTTTATAAAAAGGCTCGGAAAGATTCTCGTTTCTTGGAGGCTTTTTCGGCTTTACAGAAAAAAACAATTGAAGGTCAGATCGTGGTGGAACGGGTCGTACCTAAATTGCGTAAATTGAACTTTTGCAAAAAAGATCAAGTGAGCGATTTAGCTACTCAGCGTTATCAGGAAATCCTTGCTAATTTAGCAGATTAAGAACTGATTTCAATTTTTTGCGTATCTTTTTGAAAAATAAGAAAGGTGGAGATGCGCAATGAAATTAATCGAAGTAAAGAATGCATATGAACTAAATCTAAACACATTTTACAGGTGGTTAAGGGAAAGTAAAATAATCGTCAAAGAAATAACCGGTTATGTTGTCGGTCCTAATGCTCTTGAGGGGATGGAAACCATCACAGATCGACGACTGACTGAGAATGGTGAGATTTTGATAAGTACTCAAGTTGGAATTGACAGTCAAAAAATTCCTCAACTTCTAGAACGTTATGAAGCATTAGGATTACCTAGATTATATTCTAGTCAAAGACAGAGAAGTGAACGAACAAGGAAATCCAATAGTGAATTAGAAAAACGAGTCGACATTCTTGAAAAACAGCTATCCATTTTAACGAATCAACTAGCGACTTATGCAAATCAAAACAGCAGAGAGCACATTTAAAAATGTGTTTTCTGCTGTTTTCGTATCATGCCAAAATCGTGCCTACAGGAAAAATTCTTCTGAAAACTTTTCGAACGAGTGAACCTGCAATGAATAATTGAAAGGGCAGAGCCATGACGACATTCTTCAAAATATTTACACCCCAAACGATAAACAGCTGACTCCAGTTTTGTGTATGGCTTAAGACTTCAACAGCACCATAAAGGGACATAAAGAAGACCATTGGCAAAACCATGCAGCAGGAAACAGTCAGGACTTTACGCAAAGGGCTTGCGAAAGTAGGCAAAATTTTGAACGCAATTTTTTTGGCTGGTCCAGATACCACAAACCAGTCAAGAAGCAAGGCGCAGCAATAACCTAATGGCAAACCAAGCCAAGCAGATTTTAAAACCTCTAAAGTGAAAGCACCTGAATGTAAATAAATATTATACAAACTCATCCAAAATACCATCACAAAACACATCATTATCGTATACACAAAACTTTCTCTTTTATTACTTGGCATAAAGATCCTCCTAAATTTTAGATGCAGCAAATTCATAATTTGTTTATGAATCTGCCAGATGCAAAAAAGTAGCAATCGTATAACTCGCTACGATTGCCACTCGGGATCTTCACTGCGTTATGGAAAGCTCTATTTTTGCTTTTTCCATTATATACAGATTTTTCAATTTCATGTAAGTAAAACTTTTATTTTTTTTCACCAATCTCGTCTTTTAGGCGATAAATCTTTGAAGGACGCCCGATACCGACTGGACGTTCGCCAATTTCATCAAAATATTGCAGCATTGCTTTTTTGAAATTCGAATGATCGACGGTCTTGAAATCGACTCCTAAGAATTTCGCAAACACCTTACGTGCTTCAGTGATGGTAAATTCCTCACCTAGAACTTGTAGAATTAGTGGTTCGTGATCCATTTTATTCAAAACTCGATTGAAGGCTTTACGAATGATTTCGTTGTGGTCAAAGGCTAAGGTATCTTTTCCGACCGATTTTCCAGCCTCTAACTCAATCTCTATTGAAATGTCATCGCTGGTTAAAGAGATCGTTTCACCATGACGCTCAAGATTGAACCAGCGAGCATCTTGTGTGTCATCACCAGCCGTTGGTGGTACTTGACCAATAAATGCTAAGTAGCTGACAGTAATTACCCAGCCTCGAGGATCACGGTTTGGTGTACTGAAGGTATGAAGCTGCTCGACACTTTTGCGACCAATAGTCAATCCAGTTTCTTCAGCGGTTTCGCGCCGAACACTGTCATTCGTTGATTCGTTGCGTTCAACGAATCCTCCTGGCAGAGCCCAGGAATTGCGGTAAGGATTGCCGCGGCGTTGGATCAGCAGAATCTTAAGCTGATCTTCTTCTTTGTTATAGCCCATAATAACAATGTCGACCGTGACTGAGGGCTTGTCATATTCTGGATGGTCTTGTTCTTTATACCAAGCGACGAATTCAGTTTCATCCGCTTCGTGTTCATAATAATCTTTTTCTGCTTCTTTTGAGGCAAATTCCTTCATGCATTGTTCACCTAATTTCTTATAAGTATTCGCTACCTTATTGTAGCATGAATCATAAAAAAAGGGGAACTCCGCCTGGAATTCCCTTAGTTCATTTGAAAATTATTTTGATGAGTCGGTTGCTTTTTTACTTGAGCTATTTGTTGTTAAGAAGTCAGACAAGATATTTTCGAATGAATCATCTTTGATCTTCACATTGGCTTTCTTCAATTCTTTTGCAATGACTTCAGAAGAGAAGGTTTGGTCAGCCATTTTTGTATCTTCAGCGATTTGTTTCAATTCTTTCTTGTATTTATCCATGTCATTGCCTTTAGATGAATTCTTTTCCATCTTCACAAGGTAGTAGCTTGATTGGTAAGTTGATGAATCCATTGCTGTGATTACATCAGAAACTTCGCCATTCTTCAACTTAAAGGCTGCTTCTTTAACCTCTGAAGGAACAGTTGTTGATTGTGAATCAAATTTGATTTCGCCGCCATCTTTTTTCGTTGTTGAATCTTGTGATTTTTCTTTAGCGATCTTCGCGAAATCACCTTTATCATCCAATTGCTTCTTAATTTCTTTTGCTTCGTCTTCGCTGCTAGCTAGGATAATACGGGCAGTGACTTCTGGATGGAAGGAATCCCAAGCCGCTTTTGTATCTTTATCGGTAATCTTCACATGTGCTTTCAGGCCTTCTTGGAAAGCTAGAGATTGTTTTAGATACTCTTTATAAGATTTCTTCGTGTAGCCAGCAGATTTTAATTGGCTTTCGAAGCTGTCGCCCAATGATTTTTCTTGTTTTGCATATTCTTTATCGATTTGCTTATCGGTTACTTTATCACCATAAGCATTCTCAAAAACTTTATAGATGATCATGTTACGAACTAAACTTTGGTTTGTTTGTTCTTTTTTTGCTTCATTATAAAAATCTTCGACGGTAATTTTTCCGCCTTTCATTGTTGCGATATCTTGATCAGAACCACCTGAACAAGCCCCCAATACAATTACACTAAGTAAGCCAGCAGTGGCTAAAAGAATCTTTTTCTTCATTTCTGTGCTACAACTCCTAATATTATAATTTGCATTCGTTTGTTATTCCTGTTCAACTATAACACACCTAAAAATACAAAAGAAAGGGGGTTAAAAATAGTTTCCGAGAAAATTCACAATAAAGGCACAATTAATTAAGTGGGACAAAAAAATTAATCTTTTGCCTCAGTGGGTCTTTCTAGTGAAAAACGGCCCTTTTTGATCACTGTTTTTTCTTCCGATTCAGGCAACGCTTGATTAATCTTATCCAATTGCGCTTGGATCTGCTGAATGCGCGGTTCTGCTTGAAAACGGAATTCTTCGATATCTTTTTCTACGCCAGATTTAAAAGCAGGGACTAACGTATCAAAGGTTTCTTTTAGGTTCGTGACAGATTCGCGAAAATCAGTCAGATTATCATTAAGTTCATCCGTTAATACGACGATTTCTCGCGTATTAGTGATCAGTCTTTCCCTTGTTTCTTCACCTTTACGCGGTGCTAATAGGAGTCCGCCCAGTGTCCCAATACCGGCACCAAATAGAAGTCCTTTAAAAAAGCTCATTTAGTTCACCTGCTCCTTGATCTTATCAGCGATCGCCTGCATTTCCTCGGGTGTCTGCTGATCTGTGTGATTGCCAAAATGAATCGAGAAATCATCCTTTTTGCTGTATCGTGGAACCAAATGAACATGAGAATGGAAGACAGATTGATAAGCTAATTCTTTATTATTATTTAAAATATTTAATCCTTCCATTTCAGGAAAAGCTTTTTCAATCGCCCGGGCAATTTTTGGAATGCGGGCAAAGACATCTGCTGCTAAATCTTCATCATATTCAAAAATATCATTCACATGTTGTTTGGGAACAACTAATGTGTGGCCTTTAGTTGCTTGTGAGATGTCTAAAAAGGCGTAGACTTTATCGTCCTCATAAATTTTGTAGCTAGGGATTTCTTGATCGATGATTTTACAAAATATACAATTTTCCATTGCAAGTATCCTTTCTAATTCACATTATTATTTATTTTGAGTCGCTGCTGCAAAAAGATAAGCAAGCTGTCGACCGTAAATTCTTCTTTTACTTTACCATAACTTGTTATACTTGTGCTGGAAAAGGTCAGGAGAAGATTAAATATTTGTTGGATTCTGCTATAATGTTAACTATGAAATTGGCTGATCCCTATTAAATGGAATAAAACAATTAGACATGGATATGAATCAAGATAATTTATCAGTTATTCAAATTTTTAGCAGATCAGAAGAATGATGAGTGTACACTTAAGGTGACTGTTTACGTTAAGAGAATCAGAATGTTTTTATTAAGATAGAAATCTTTATTACGAACTAGGAGGAAAATAATGAGCTTAGCAATTCAGCACGTTACAGGCGGTTATGGCCATTTGCCTGTTTTAAAAGATATTAGTTTTGATGTCCATAATGGAGAAATGATTGGTTTAATCGGTTTGAACGGGGCAGGAAAATCCACCACGATCAAAAATATCATTGGTTTGTTAACACCACAGAAGGGGACGATCACGGTCGATGAGCTGACCTTGCAGCATGATCCGGAAAATTACCGTAAAAAGATTGGGTATATTCCTGAAACACCTTCTTTATATGAAGAGTTAACATTGCGGGAGCATATTGAAGTCACCGCGATGGCTTATGGTATTCCTAAAGAAGAAGCGATGCAACGAGCAGAGTCGTTGTTAAACACCTTTCGTTTGGAAAATCGTTTAGACTGGTTTCCAGTGAATTTTTCTAAAGGAATGAAGCAGAAGGTGATGGTTCTGTGCGCCTTTTTGATTCAACCTAGTCTGTATATCATTGATGAACCATTCTTAGGGTTGGACCCTTTAGCGATTAATGCATTACTGGAATTAATGGTAACGATGAAGGAACAAGGCGCCGCGATCTTAATGTCCACCCATATCCTGGCAACAGCGGAAAAATATTGTGATCGCTTTGTCGTTTTGCATGAAGGAGAAGTTCGTGCACAAGGGACTTTGCAGGAGCTGCAAACGGAGTTCAATTTACCAGGTTCTTCCTTAGATGAAATCTATATCGCGCTGACAAAGGAGAAAGAACATGCATGATTTTTTTCTATTAAGGCGGCAACGCCACCAGAAAAAAATGATGAAATACATGCGTTATGTACTGAATGATCATTTTGTTTTGGTGTGCTTGTTCTTAGTTGGCGGGCTAGCCTTTTATTATTCAAATATCTTAAAACAATTACCGCCGGATTTTCCTTGGAGTCTGCCGATCGTTGGTATCGTCTGGTGGCTGATTTTACCGTTTGGTAAGTTAGCGACGTTAGTGGAGCCTGCCGATATGACCTTTTTATTGCCAAAGGAAAAAGAAATGGGTGGCTATCTGTCACGAGGCTTGCGCCATTCGCTGGCTTTTCCTTTCGTAGTAGAGCTGCTTATTTGCGGAGCGTTATTGCCGTTAGTTGTTCTAGCCAAACAGGTAAGTTTTATCAATTTTTTCTTCTATTTAGTTATGCTCTGGTGTTTGAAGCTGGGAAATCTGCGGATTCAACGCCTGGCTTGTTATCAAAAAACACATGAGGAAACGCGAAGATTGACCTTAATGTGGTTTATCGCAAGTGGTGTAACGATTTTTCTGAGTTTATATGTGACGGCTTGGCTCGGAACTATCCTAGCGTTGGCTTTGGCCTTTGGATTTATTACATTGACCCAAGAAAAGGAGCGCTTGCTGGACTGGAGCAGTATGATTGATCGTGAAAATGCTCGGTTACATCGCATCTATCAGTTCATTAATTTATTTACAGATGTTCCAGAAGTTGAAGCAAAGGTTCGCCGAAGAAAATATTTAGACGGCCTGTTGGCAAGAATTTCTTTCAAACAAGAAAATACCTATCTCTACTTATTTGCTCGCGGAGCGTTGCGTGGTGCAGAGTTCGGCGGATTATTCTTTCGGCTGTTGATCGTGGGGAGCGTCTTGCTTTTCTCACTAAATGATTTTCGTTTTGTCTTAGGGGTCAGTCTGCTGTTTATTTACCTGATCGGCTTTCAAATGATTCCATTATATAGTCAGTTTGATTATATTAGTGCGACGCAGCTTTATCCCGTTCAGAAAAAGTTTAAGAAAGCAGCTTTACAACGCTTAATAGTGATCTTACTGATTGCTGCAGCATTCATCTTTACATTGTGTAGTTTGGTGCATTTGTCAATCATTGGAAGTTTGGTCTTACTTGTGTTACTTTTAATCGAAATCGGTTTGTTTGCTTGGTTCTATCTCCCAGCAAGAATAAAGAAAATGGAGGATTAGTGGATGAAGGTATTGTGGAATGAAAAGATCGTAGATGAATCAGAAGTAAAAATTGATTTGGAAGATCGCGGCTACCAATTTGGCGACGGTATTTATGAAGTTATCCGTATTTATGATGGCTATATGTACACAGAAAAAGAACACTTGGACCGGCTGTGGACCAGCGCAGAAAAAATCCGCATGACACTTCCATTTACAAAGGAAGAACTGAGCCAACGCTTGCATCGTCTTGCAGATGAGGTTGGATTGAAAAATGCACGGGTCTATTTTCAAGTGACTCATGGTACAGCAAAACCACGTCTGCATAATTTTCCTGATCCTAAAGAAGTTCAGCCAGTTTTGGTGGCTGATATTCAACCAGCTTCACGGCCAAGCGCAAAACAAAATATTGGTATCCGCGCTGGTTTTGTAGAAGACAAACGCTGGCTGCATTGCGATATTAAATCAATCAGCCTCTTAGGAAATGTTTTAGCCTTGGATGAAGCGCAACAAAAAGGATATGAAGAAGCGATTTTGGTCCGGGATGGCAACGTAACGGAAGCCTCAGCATCAAACTTATGGATGGTGAAAGACGAGGTGCTTTACACACATCCAGACGGGAATTTGGTTTTGCCGGGAATCACGAAGATAAAAATTCGCGAATTGGTAAAGGCATTGGGTATCGAACTGAGAGAAGAAACCTTCACGAAAGAGGAATTATTGGCGGCAGACGAATGCTTTAAAACAAGTTCAGTAGCCGAGATCATGCCGATTATTGAGATTGATGATCATAAAATCGGTGATGGCATGCCAGGAAAAATGACGAAGAAAATCCTAAACGCCTATATCGAAGCAGTGAATTTAGCAGTACAGGCGCATCGTGATGAAAAATAATCAAAGAAGAACATACATGCCCTTGACGAAGCGACCTTCCCCGACTACAATAGTAAATACGTTTAAAATGCTAGGGGAGGGCCTTGGGAATGGAGTTTCAGTTAGATAGTGACTGGCGTGTGCAGCCGATCAAAGGCGATACGGGAAAAACGTATATCGGCTATCGTGACGAAGATCGCGTCTTCATTAAACGAAATACCACCCCAATGTTGGCGGCTTTATCTCGTGAAGGAATCGCACCAAAACTAGTCTGGATCAAACGGACAGGAAATGGTGATACTTTGACTGCTCAAGAATGGTTGGACGGTCGAATTCTTGAACCAGAAGAAATACCACGTCGGAATGATGTGGTGGATGTATTGTATCATTTGCATCACTCGCCTTCATTGAAAGTGATGTTAAAGAAAATGGGGGGACGTCAAGTTTCACCTCAGCAGCTGTTAGCTGATTACGAAGCAAATTTGCCGACAATGATCGAGCAAAATGCGTTTATAGAATTAGTCTATGATTATTTGAAGAAAAATATTCCGACTTACGCTAAGAAAAACTATACAGTCGTGCATGGCGATGTCAATCATCGAAACTGGTTAGTTTGTTCAAACTATCTGTATTTAGTCGATTGGGACTCGGTAATGTTTGCCGATCCGGCATTAGATATCGGCACGATCTTAGGTAACTATGTTCCGCTATCTAGCTGGAGCAAATGGCTCGTCCGTTACGGAATCCGTCCAACGGATGACAATATGGAACGAATTTATTGGTACGGTCTAATGAGTTTACTATTAGAGATTGCTCGTCAATACAAACGCCAAGAATTTCACCATATGAATCAATCAATTCTACAATTAAAACGAATTTTTGCTGGAAGCTGAACGTTTCGTTCAGCTTTTAGTTTGGATGGATATAAATGAATACTGCTGGCTAGAGCGGCTGTGAGCTTTATTGATTAACTTCTTATAATAATGAAAAAGATAAATAGATAATAGAATCGTTTTTTGGAGGAGAACTATGCGAGTTAGAAATCGTCCGGGTGCTGCAGAAATGCTGGCAGCTCGCCCAGAATATGTTGTACAAGAACCTGAAGCGTGGAAGGGACGCTGGGCTGAACGTTTTGGAAATGATCATCCAATTCATATTGAAATCGGCATGGGCAAAGGCCAGTTCATTACTGGTATGGCGAAGGCTCATCCTGATATCAACTATATCGGTGTAGAGATGCAAGTCAGTGTTCTCTCTCTGGCATTAGATAAACTGGTTGAAGCAGAATTACCTAATTTACAGCTGCTGCACGTCGATGGTTCAGAGTTAACGAATTATTTCGCTGATAGTGAAGTGGATCAGATTTATTTGAATTTCTCTGATCCGTGGCCTAAGAAGAAGCATGAAAAGCGTCGCCTAACATCACCAAGTTTTTTAGCGGTAGATGAAGAAATCTTACGTCCTGCTGGGGAGATTCATTTTAAAACGGATAATCAAGGACTATTCGAGTACTCATTAAGCAGCTTCTCGAAATACGGGATGATACTTGAACAAGTTTGGTTGGACCTACATGAGAGTACCTACGAAGGTAATATAATGACAGAATATGAAGAAAAATTTTCCAACAAAGGCCAACGGATTTATCGAGTGGAAGCACGATTTCAAGATAAAACAAAAAAATAATTATTGAGAAGATGAGCTGAATTTTTTTAGCTTATCTTCTTTTTTTTGATTATTTGGATTTCTTTTACGTATTTTATTTTAGAGGTGAAAGGAATGGAGATCGAACAGTTTTCAGACGAGTTGATTCAATATGGTTTCGAACATCAAATGCAGGATTTATATTTGTTACCTCGAGGAGAAAAGTACCGCTACTTTTTTCGGAGAGGCCCCTTCTATGAGCATAAAAACTCGAATCTATCCTATGTTAATAATGAATTGTGTGTGGTTACAGCTCTGCAGTTGATTAATCGGTTCAAATACTTGGGTCAAATGGATGTCAGTGAAAAAAGAAAAGCCCAACTTGGTGCGATTTCCTACTCCTTGCCTCATGGAGAACAACGATTACGGCTCTCTACTGTTGGAAATTATTTGCAGCAAGAAAGTTTAGTTGTTCGTTTTTTGCATCAATTTGGCCGTAGCTCTGAGGTTTATCATCTAGCTGAGCAACTTGAAATACTCCAAAAACATACGAAGAAACGGGGATTATATTTATTCTGCGGTCCTGTCGGTTCGGGGAAAACGACCTTGATGTATAAGCTGGCACGTGAGATGGATGGACAGGTAATCACGATTGAAGATCCTGTAGAAATTGAAGAACCGGACTTTTTACAGCTGCAAGTAAATGAAAAAATTTACCAGAGCTACGATGAATTAATCAAGCTGTCCTTAAGACATCATCCCGATGTTCTGATCATTGGAGAGATTCGTGATACGAAAACGATTCAGGGTGCGATCCGAGCAGCATTAACAGGTCATTGCGTTTATGCAACTTTGCATGCTTCTAGTTTGGAATCAGCCCATGCAAGGATTTATGAGTTAGGCGGTGAAGCTTCACTGCTAAAAGAGTGTTTGCAAGGTATCGTTTATCAAGAACTGAAGTCAGTTAATGACACAGTGGGGTTGTTGACTAGCTATCATTTTTATCAAGAGAACCTGCAGTTTACTTGGGAAGAAGGGTTAAGTCGTGTGGCGCAAAAACAAAATGACGAGAAAGCAACGGATTGATTTTGTCCATCTCTTAGGGGATCTGTTAGAAAATGGCTTTAGTTTGCAGCAGGCTTTTGAATTTTTTATTAACGCGAATCTTTTTGATTCGTCCATTTTGGATACGGTTCAACAAGATCTTCATGAAGGAAAAAGTTTAGCAGCGAGTTTCTCCCAAATGAATTATTCGAATGATCAAGTATTGCAGATTGAATTAGCAGAATCTCATGGAAATCTTTCCCAAACATTATTAGGAATCGCAGAACAAATGTGTCTGGTACAACGTCAACGGGAAAATTTTTTAAAGGCTGTATCGTATCCGCTGCTTTTACTCGTTTTTTTAATTGTCATTTTATTAGGAATGCGTTTTTTCTTGCTTCCTCAACTATTAGACAGCGGTATGATTCGAGCAGAAGATTTTTCAGTACAATTGATAAAATCCGTGCCATTAATTGGATTGGGCATGATCATTCTTTTGCTTTTCTTAGTTCTAGGGTGGCAAAGCTGGGGGAGACGACAGGATTATTTGGTACGCTTTCGTTTCTTAGCAAAAATACCGCTTATTGGCTCTTTGTTTAGCAATTATTATTCTGCATACTTTGCATTAGAGTGGGGAAAGCTTTTTCAACAGGGACTGGAGTTGCAACAGATCATCGAATGCTTGCTGGTGATTGATGGGAAATCCTTGATGCAGGAACTGGCAGCTGATCTAAAGGTGCGTTTAGGGCAAGGAAATACTTTGGCAGAGGAATTAAAACGATATCCTTTTTTAACCAAAGAATTCAGTCGGATCGTCTTTCAAGGAGAAGCTCGCGGAAATCTAGCAAAAGAATTACTAACCTATAGTCAATTAGTCTGGCGTCGCTTTTTTAATCAATTGGAATTTTTGTGTTCTTGGCTGCAGCCACTCGTCTTTTTGATCGTGGCTCTTTTGATTGTCAGTTTGTATTTAACGATGCTCCTGCCTTTAACAAACTTGGAGGGAATACTGTGAAGAAGAAGCTTTCAGGATTTACTTTGTTGGAAATGTTGGTTGTTCTATTTGTAATTAGCTTGCTTTTGTTGTTGTTTGTACCGAAAATTATGAGTCAAAAAGATAGCGCTAGCAAAAAAAGTGATGCAGCTATCGTTAAAGTTGTTCAGACTCAGATAGAGGTTTTTGAGTTAGATTATGGTCGAAAGCCAAACGAAGGTGAGCTAGTTGGTGAGGGATATGTTAGCCAAAAGCAATACGACATATATGAGAAAAATAAATAGCTTAAGTGGATTCACTTTGATCGAAACTTTAATCGTATTAGCATTGGTGTGTAGTTTCATCCTGCTTCCAACGATCGCACTAAAGAGTTGGCAGAGCCGACTTGAAAAAGCATTTTTTTATTATCAGTTTGAGAAATCAATTTTGCATTTGCAGCAAGTCGCTATCGCAGATCATAAATTAACTAGAATCTATCTTTATAATAGTTCCCAGTTGATTGTTTTTTATACCGGTCACACAGAATTACCTTGGAAAAACTTAGAAGTTCCTAAATCTATCAAGCTTGGCAGTAGCCATACGATCGATTTCAAAGCTGGGACTGGGAACATTTCAACGAATCAGCCTGGAAATGGGAATATCCCCAAAGTGGTATTTGTTGACGAAGGGCAGTCAATCACCTATCAATTTCAATTAGGAAGTGGTCGATTTGAAAGAAAATAAGGGGTACATCTTATTAGAAAGCTTGATCAGCTTAGCTATTTTATTGATTATTGTAACAGGCTATCTCTGGGTGACGACTAAAATGCAGAGAGAAAGTCAACAACGCTTAGCAAATCTCGAAAATTATCGTGATCTTTACACCGAAACTAGACGTTGCCGGCTACACTCAGTGGAGTCGGTGAAGCCGCAGATTGAAGTATCTTTGATAAATGGGGTGGCTACAAATCAGCAGGGAGGGATAGTGATTGCCAAGAAATAGTGGTTTCACTTTGTTAGAAAGCATGGTAGCACTTATGATGCTGAGTGGTACTCTACTATTGCTCTCGGGCCTGATTCAGCATGCACACAAAATGGAACAATCCCTCAGCGGCTATCATCAATTGGAGTGGGAAATTTTTTTATTGCAGTTGGATAATGAGTTAAATGATGTAGAATTTCTCAAAACTACGCCACAGGAAATTTTAACAAAGAGCAGAGATGGTAAAAAAACAATTACAATCAGAAAGTATCAGCAGCGGATAATAAAATCTGATGGCTACCAGCCTTTATTGACGGGAGTGAGCAAATTTGTTTGTCAAGAAAAAAACCATGGAGTGGACTTTGCCGTTACTTTTACTGACGGGAAAGAAAAAGAAGGTACGTGGATCTTTGAATAGCCAAGGCGGAGTGTTGCTATCCGTCTTATTGGCTATTTTTTTGTTTAGTTTTTTGCTCTTGAATCTAACCACTAGCTACCATCAAACCGCAGATTTAGTTTCACGTAGCGAACAATTGTATGAAGCTAAAATTGCTAAAGAGCTTTTTTTAGCCGATTATCCTGAGTTAAAAAACAAAAGCGGGATATGGAACTTTAACAAAGGTGAGCTAGTCTATGAAACTGAGGAGAATCGAGTGAAAATAGTTGTGAAAATGAAAGAGAAAACCTATCATTTTTATGAAAATATTGACACATCAAATTCATCTGATTGATATAGCTTGAATGATTGAGTGAATGAAGGATAATATAGTGATAATGATACTTTTATGAAGAATTATGAAATCGATGATAAAAGAAAGAAAGCGATTGATTAATTGGATTATGTTCGCTAAAATAGAACAGGTATCGTGAGTGTTATATTAGTATGTGAGGTGCAAGATGAATCCAGAAAAAATAGAGACAGCTTTTTCTTTAATGGAAGAAGCGATCATCACATTGCAGCATTCACTAGGAACTTCTTTTTTTGACGCTTACATCGAAAATACGGAGAACTTAGTTGACAATGCAAAAGTACGTGTGCTTGATCAACAACCAGATGCAGCTACAGTAGCAAAAGTCGAGAAACTTTATCACGAGTTACTAGAGCTGGGGTTAGAAAAAGAAGAATGGCGCAAGTTAACCCAATTGATTTTGCTTAAGGGATCAAAAACGGAAAGCTTACAGCCCAATCATCAATTGACTCCGGATAGTATCGGTTTCTTGTTTGTCTTTTTGATTGAACAGCTAACATTGAAAAAAGATCAAGCCATAGATATTTTAGATATCACTGTGGGGATGGGAAATTTACTGCTGACTACGCTAATTAATTTACAAGCAGCTAACTATTCTGTCAAAGGAGTTGGCGTGGATAATGATGAGACGTTACTAGCAATTGCCGCTTCAGACAGTTTGTTGATGGAAGAAGAAATAAAGTTATATCATCAAGATAGTTTGCAAGATTTATTGGTCTACCCCGTGGACTATGTAATTGGGGATCTTCCAGTAGGCTACTACCCGAACGATCAGCAAGCAGAGAAATTTGTGACACATTCTGAAAAAGAACACAGCTATGCCCATCATCTGCTGATGGAACAAGCCATGAAGTACGTGAAACCTGCTGGTTTTGGTTTGTTCTTAGTGCCGAGCAACTTCTTAGAGACCGAGCAAGGTCCATTGTTGCAGAAATGGTTAAAAGAGGAAGTGCTTTTGCAAGGAATCATCCAATTACCGGATGAATTATTTAAGTCCGAACATTCACGGAAAAGTATTTTACTCTTGCAGAAAAAGGGTGAGACAGCAGCGCAGGCGGAAAAAGTCTTACTCGTGCATTTACCTTCATTAAAAGACCCAGCGCAAGTAACAGAATTTTTCAAAAAATTCGAAGACTGGAAGTCTTCTAATTTATAAAACTGCTCTATGAGCGATAAGCAATTAAACCATAAAAAATATCAGTTCAAAAGAAGAAAAAAGGAGAGTCAAAATGTCAAAAACAATCGCAATCAATGCAGGTAGTTCAAGTCTTAAGTGGCAGCTTTATCAGATGCCTGAAGAATCAGTAATCGCAAAAGGAATCGTAGAACGGATTGGTTTGAATGATTCGATCTTCACGATTAAATATGGCGATGGACAAAAATTCGAACAGATTTTAGACATCAAAGACCACGAAGTTGCGGTTCAAATGTTATTAGATCAATTGATAGAATTAAAAATCATCGGATCATTTGATGAAATCACAGGTGTTGGGCATCGTGTTGTTGCCGGCGGAGAATATTTCAAGGATTCTGTTTTGATTGATGACGATGTTTTAGCGAAAATTGAAGAGTTAAGTGAGTTTGCACCGTTGCACAATCCAGCAAATGCAATGGGGATTAAAGCTTTCCGTCATATTTTACCAAACGTGACCAGCGTAGCAGTATTTGATACATCTTTCCATGCAACCATGCCAGCTACTAATTATTTGTATAGTATTCCAAAAGAATACTATGATAAATATGCTGCTCGTAAATATGGTTTCCATGGAACAAGTCATCGTTATGTTTCAGAACGCGCCGCAGAGTTATTAGGCAAACCAATTGAAGAAACGAAGATCATTACTGCTCATATCGGTAATGGTGGTTCAGTGACTGCTGTTGAAGGCGGAAAATCAGTCGATACCTCAATGGGCTTTACTCCATTGGCGGGTCTGACCATGGGGACACGTGCTGGTGATATCGATGCTTCTTTATTACCATACTTAATGGAAAAAGCAGGTATCAAAGATATCAATGAAATGATCGACGTGCTGAATAAAAAATCAGGCGTTTTGGGACTGACAGGTATCTCAAGTGACATGCGCGACATCGAAAACGGCGCTGAAGAAGGCAATGAAGATGCAATCTTGGCATTAGACATTTACTGTGATCGTATCCGTAAATACATTGCTCAATATATTTCAGTCATGAACGGTGTAGATGCGATTGTCTTCACTGCGGGTGTTGGTGAAAACGCTGATCCTGTTCGCCGCATGGTATTAGAAAATCTAACTTGGTTCGGCATCGAGATCGATGAAGAAATCAATAAGAGCATCCACGGAAAAGAAGCAGAACTTTCAACTGAAAATTCTCGCGTGAAAGTATATGTGATTCCGACCGATGAAGAAGTAATGATCGCTCGCGATGTAGAACGGTTAAGTAAATAGATAGTTTAGCCTTTGCCAATAAACCGGCAAAGGTTTTTTTATTTGATCAGATGAGAAATCTGAAAGCATAATTTTGTTGTATCAGAACAAAACTATGCTATTTTTTTGTGCTACACTTTTTATGAAAGTGAGAGTGACTGTCTATGAGCGAAAAAAGAAATATCGAACGTTCCATTCAAGAATACGTTCCCGGGAAACAGGTCACACTTGCTCATTTGATTCCTCATGCCAATCAGGAAGTCTTCGAAAAGCTTGGTCTTGAACATACTGGTGATGCGATCGGGATTTTAACGATTACTCCTAGTGAAGCATCGATTATTGGTGCAGATATTGCCAAAAAATCAGGAAATGTTTCGATTGGTTTTATGGATCGGTTCAGTGGGGCAGTGGTGATTATCGGGGAAGTATCGTCCGTTGAATTTGCGTTAAAGCAGGTAATAAGTTCGCTTGCAAACGTCTTAGATTTTGATATTCCAGAGATTACTAGGACTTAGCTATGAAACGAATCATTTTTATCGGAGAGACTGGATCAGGAAAAACCACTCTGATGCAGATCCTAAATGACTGGGAAGTAAAATATCATAAGACGCAGCAGGTCTATTTTACAGACAACGTGATCGATACACCGGGAGAATTCATGGAAAATCGTTTCTATTACAATGCTTTGGTAAGCTCGGCTGTCGGCGCTGATTGTATCGCGATCGTTCAGAGCATTCACAGCAGCCAGAATTATTTTCCACCATACTTTTCATCACGATTTACGAAGCCGATGATCGGGATTATTACAAAAACAGATTTAGAGCATAGTCAGGCCGATCTTGATTTGGCACAAAAAAGACTGCGTTTGGCTGGAGCCAGAAAAGTATTTTCATTATCTGCGATGAATAAAGAGGGTCTTACGAGCCTAAAAGATTTTTTATTAGCAGATGGTTTTTGACAGCGCATTCAATATGATGTATTATAAAAACGCATAGAATTGAATAAGAGCATTCGGGACAGGGAACAAGGTGTGAATCCTTGGCAGCCCCTTTCTACTGTATAAGCAGACAAAATCTCAAAAAGCCACTTTCGGGAAGGCGAGATGGAGGATGAAGCGAAGTCAGGATACCTGCCCTTTTGCTGAGATAATTGTATTGGGAGAGTTATTTCACCAAAAAAAGTCATAATGATGTTTATTTGGTGAGGTGTCTTTCAGGCACCTCACTTTTTTTGCGAGTGCTACTTTTCGCAGTTTGTATAGCATAAAAATTGATACTAGTGAAATCGGCTGGGAACATAGGCAAAAAAAACAGCCGTGAACCGGCTGTTTAGAATAATTACTTTATTTTTCGATAGTTGACGGGAGTCATGCCAACGAGTTCTTTGAAGATCTTGCAGAAATAGCTGGTTTGCGAGTATCCAATATTTTGCGAGATCGATTTGATACTCAAATTGGATTGGGTCAAAAGAACTTTTGCTTGTTCGATTCTTTGTTGATTCAAGTAGGTAATAAAGCTAACACCGATTTCCTTTTTGAATAAGCGGCTGAAATAGAACTGGCTTAGGTAAACATGATTCGCAACATCTTCAAGCGTTAAGTTCTTCGTTAAATTCGTATCAATATAAGAAATTGCTTTGCGGATCTCATCATTTTTTGAATTAATAGAATCTTTCGTTTCCTTCTTGGCAGTGTGAAAGTTAAATTTAATTTGATCACGAGATTCAGTGTCATTGAAGTGATAGTCGCCAATCGTTTTTAGTAGGGCAGCTGCTGATTCGATTTGAATAGTATTGACCATTTTGACTTTTTTTCGAGCTTGGCGCAATTCTGGAGAAGTCTCCCAATGAGTGACGATCGGGTGAATACGGGTATATGGATTTTTGGTGTCATCTGTGATCTCTACTTGACCAAATAAGGCGAATCCGATTAATTGATTATTGCTAATAATAGGTAATGAAATATCAGTGAGTCCAGCGTGACAACGATAAATACAAGGATTACCATTTTTGGAAGCCTCTAAACCACCAAATGCGTCACATTTCTGACAGAGTGATTTAAACTCTGGGTTGGATCGCATCAACTGGCAAAAAGGCGAGAAATTATAAAGGTCGGAAGTTTCCTTTCCATGTATATCAACAAGTACTGAGCCGAAATCTGCCGCAAGTGCAAAATCTTGGATGGTTTTGGAAAGTTGCAAGGAACTGTGCGAATTCAATGTACTAATATTTTCCATGTAAGCGCCTCCTAGTCATCTATCATTTTACCAGAACATAATTTTATTTTAAATCTTGTTTAGACCAATAACATTATTTTGACCAGCAGAAGACAAAATATTGACATTTTTTGAGCTTAATTGACCACTGATTAAGGCTTGTTTGATGATGTCTTGACACTTTTCTACAACAAAATTTTAACATTGCAATTAATCCGACTAAAAGATAGGACAAATTTGTTCTATCTTTTTTGTTTATCATTATAAATGTAAGTGCTATCAAAATAATTAGGAGGTATGTTTTATGCAACAGGAAGCGCTAGGAATGATAGAAACTAGGGGGTTGATTGGTGCGATCGAAGCTGCTGATGCGATGGTAAAAGCTGCAAATGTTTCCTTAGTTGGGACGGAAAAAATTGGCTCTGGATTAGTCACTGTTATGGTACGAGGAGATGTAGGAGCGGTCAAAGCAGCAGTTGATGCAGGTGTTTCTGCGGCGGACGCAGTAGGAGAAGTTGTTTCTAATTATGTTATTCCACGGCCACATACTGAAGTTGAAGGCTTGCTCCCTAAGTCAGAATAGAAAGGGTGGGATAGCTGATGGCAAACACAGATCAAAAGATCGATGAGATTATGAAGCGCGTGCTCGCAAAAATGGAAACAGGAAATGAGATGAAAACCACTAACGGAGGAGATCAAAAAATGATTGAAAAGCAATGTGCATTGACTGAATACGTAGGAGCTACAGAGTTTGGAGATACGATTGGGTTAGTAATTGCTAACGTAGATTCATCCTTATTAGAAACAATGAAACTAGAGAAAAAATATCGTTCAATCGGAATTGTTGGTGCCCGTACTGGTGCCGGACCTCATATTATGGCGGCTGATGAAGCTGTGAAAGCAACGAACACAGAAGTTATCCTTATCGAAATGCCTCGGGATACAAAAGGCGGAGCTGGTCATGGTTCGATCGTGATCTTTGGCGGCGATGATGTATCTGACGTGAAACGTGCAGTAGAAGTTACGTTGAAAGAAGTAGATACTCGTACGTTTGGCGATGTATATGGAAATGAAGCAGGGCATATCGAATGTCAATATACCGCACGTGCTAGTTTTGCATGTAATAAAGTATTTGGTGCCCCTGTTGGAAAAGCATTCGGAATTTTAGTTGGTGCTCCTGCCGCAATTGGTGTTGTAATGGCTGATACGGCATTGAAATCTGCCAATGTTGACGTAGTGTCTTACGCAACTCCGCAAAATGGACAAAGCTTCTCAAATGAGGTAACGATGACAATTACAGGTGACTCTGGGGCTGTTCGTCAAGCGATTATTTCAGCTCGCGACATTGGTTGCCAATTGTTGGGAACAATGGGAAGTACGCCTAAAAATGATCAACCATCATACATTTAAAAGTGGGAGTGAAAAATAGATGAAATCAAAACGATTTGAAGAACTAGAAAAAAGACCGGTCAATCAAGATGGTTTCGTAGATGAATGGGTAGAAGAAGGCTTAATTGCCATGCAAAGCCCTAATGACCCTAAGCCAAGTATCAAGATCGTTAATGGTGAAGTGGTTGAACTAGATGGAAAAGACAAAGCCGACTTTGATTTGATCGATTCATATATTGCTCAATACGGAATTGATTTGACCCGTACTGAAGAAGTAATGGCTATTCCTTCTAAAGAGTTAGCGAATAAAATCGTCGATCCAAACATCTCTCGGGAAGAAATCATTCAATTAACTACCGCAGCTACACCTGGTAAATTGAATGAAGTTGTGGGTTACATGAACGTAGTAGAAATGATGATGGCCGTTCAAAAAATGCGGGCACGTCGGCGTCCTACGACACAATCACACGTGACAAACGTGCGGGACAATCCTGTACAAATTGCGGCAGATGCGGCTGAGGGCGCTTTACGTGGCTTTGATGAACAAGAAACCACAGTTGCGGTGGCTCGTTATGCGCCATTTAACGCAGTGGCAATCATGGTTGGTTCGCAAACGGGTCGTCCAGGGGTTCTGACCCAATGTTCATTGGAAGAAGCGACTGAACTTGATTTAGGGATGCGCGGATTTACCGCTTATGCGGAAACAATTTCTGTATATGGGACTGAACAAGTATTTACCGATGGCGATGACACGCCATGGTCTAAAGGATTTTTGGCTTCTTGTTATGCTTCACGGGGATTGAAAATGCGCTTTACTTCGGGAACAGGATCTGAAGTACAAATGGGTTATGCAGAAGGCAAATCCATGCTTTATCTTGAAACACGCTGTATCTTCTTAACAAAAGCAGCAGGGGTTCAAGGATTACAGAATGGTTCGATCAGTTGTATCGGTGTTCCGGGGGCAGTTCCTTCAGGGATTCGAGCGATCTTAGCAGAAAACTTAATCGCAATGCTGCTTGACTTGGAAGTCGCTTCAGGGAATGACCAAACCTTCTCACATTCTGATATTCGTAGAACGGCTCGTCTGTTGATGCAGTTCTTACCGGGAACTGACTTCATTTCATCAGGATATTCAGCTACACCAAACTATGACAACATGTTTGCTGGATCAAACTTCGATGCGGATGACTTTGATGATTATAACGTTATCCAGCGTGATTTGAGAGTAGACGGGGGATTACGCCCAGTTAGTGAAGAAGATGTTGTTGCAATCAGAAATAAAGCAGCAAGAGCATTGCAAGGATTATTTGATAAATTAGGCTTGCCAACGATCACGGATGAAGAAGTAGAAGCTGCGACTTATGCTCGTGGATCACAAGACATGCCGGAACGTGACATGGTTCAAGATATCAAGGCGGCTCAAGAGTTGTTAACACAAGGTAAGACAGGTTTGGATCTTGTAAAAGCATTATCAGATAGTGGTTTCGAAGACGTAGCACAAAGTCTGCTTAGTCTGTTGAAACAACGTGTTGCTGGAGATTTCTTACAAACTTCTTCAATATTTGATGCGGATTGGAATGTAATCTCTGCTGTCAATGACAAGAATGATTATGCCGGACCAGGAACAGGTTACCGACTTGATGGTTCAGAATGGGAAAAAGTAAAAGCAATCCCTAAAGCAATCAATCCGAAAGATATTTAAGGAGGAGTAAAAATGACAGAACTGAATGAAAATCTTTTGCGCTCCATTATCAAAGAAGTATTAACTGAAATGGAAGCAAGTACAGGAGATCAACCTGTTGCGTTTGAACAAAAAGCAGAACCAGCTGCATCATCTGATTGGTTTAAATCTGTCGGTGTGGCTCAACCAGGAAATTCTCAGGATGAAGTAGTTATTGCTGTGGCTCCAGCCTTTGCAGAGTCACAAACAACCAATATTTTAGGCGTACCACATAAAGAAATTTTGAAGCAGGTTATTGCCGGAATTGAAGAAGAAGGGTTGAAGGCAAGGGTTGTCAAAGTATACCGTACTTCAGATGTCGCCTTTGCTGCTGTTGAAGGAGATAAACTATCAGGCTCAGGAATTTGTGTGTCGATTCAATCAAAAGGTACATCAATCATCCATCAAAAAGACTTACAGCCTTTATCAAATCTAGAGCTTTTCCCACAAGCGCCATTGATTGATTTAGAAACCTATCGTGCGATTGGTAAAAATGCTGCGAAGTATGCTAAGGGTGAGTCTCCAAATCCAGTACCAATGATGAATGACCAGATGGCTCGACCAAAATATCAAGCTTTATCAGCTTTGCTTCATATCAAAGAAACAAAGCATGTAGTAATCGGTAAACCAGCAGAAGAAATTTCTGTAACTTTATAGTGAGGTGACTAGAATGAATGAACAATCTATCGAGAGTTTGGTTCGAGGAATCTTAAAAGATATGAACAATGGTGCGAGCAGCGCAGCACCGGAAAATCCAGTTAATACTGGCACAGCAACTGTTGCTGATTATCCAATCGCAAAAAATCACCCGGATTGGATCAAAACAAATACTGGCAAAACATTAGACGATATTACATTAGAGAATGTTTTGAATGGATCACTAACACCAGATGATTTAAAAATTACTCCTCGTATTTTAAAAGCACAAGGGGAAATTGCGACTAGTGCGGGCAGAAAAACAATCGCGAATAACTTTGATCGCGCGTCTGAGTTGACTGCTGTTCCTGATGCACGAGTGTTAGAAATGTATAATGCGTTACGCCCTTACCGTTCAAGCAAACAAGAATTATTAGATATCGCAACTGAGTTGGAAACAAAATATAATGCAACAATCAGTGCCGGTTATATTCGTGAAGCGGCTGAGCATTATGAAAAACGGAAAAAACTTAAGGGCGATAACTAATTTCTAGTTCGGAATTTCAGGAAGAGGAGCAATGAATGATGAAACGTGTAATTGGGATTGATATTGGAAATTCCTCAACTGAAGTTGCTTTGGTTGAAATAGATGACCATCAACATGTCCGATTCCTAGAATCAGCAATTGCGGACACGACCGGAATAAAAGGGACGAAGAAAAATTTATTTGGAATCTATAAGGCGATCAATGAGGCTTGCTTCAAAAATCGTTTAAAGGTTGAAGACATCGATCTGATTCGAATCAATGAGGCAACTCCGGTTATCGGTGATGTGGCGATGGAAACAATTACAGAGACGATCATTACAGAATCAACCATGATCGGTCATAATCCTAAAACGCCAGGCGGTTTGGGACTGGGCGTTGGGACTACGCTGCGCTTTGGTGAATTTGAAAAGCTTGCCAAAAAGGGTACTCCTTATATTTTGATCATCAAGAAATCTTTTGATTTTGACGATGTGGCAAGCCAAATAAATCAATTTGCTGCAAATGGCTATCTCATTACTGCTGCAATCATGCAATCAGATGATGGTGTTTTAGTAAACAACCGCCTGAACAATAAGATTCCGATCGTTGATGAAGTTTCTTACATTGATAAGGTTCCTGTCAATATGCTGGCAGCAGTCGAAGTAGCTGAAACAGGCCGTGGTGTTTCACAATTATCAAATCCTTATGGGATTGCCACAGTCTTTGACCTTGATTCAGAGGCAACGAAAAACATCGTTCCAGTTGCACGTGCCTTAATTGGAAATCGTTCTGCAGTTGTGATTAAAACACCAAAAGGCGATGTCAAAGCACGTACAATTCCTGCTGGGAAAATTGAGATTACTGGCGGTAATCGCCGTAGCACTGTAGGAATTTCTGCTGGAGCTGAAAAGATTATGGAGGCCGTTTCGGCTTTCGAAGTGATCGATAATGTTACCGGAGAATCAGGCACAAATGTTGGCGGCATGTTAGAAAAAGTTCGTTTAACAATGGCAGAACTGACAGACCGCCCCGTGAATGAGATCTTTATTCAAGATTTATTAGCGGTAGATACTTTCGTGCCGATCAGCGTCAAGGGTGGTTTGGCTGGTGAATTTTCGATGGAACAAGCTGTTGGGATCGCATCAATGGTCAAATCAGATCATTTACAGATGTCAAAAATTGCGGATGAAATTCAACAGGATCTGGGAATAAAAGTTGAAATCGGCGGGGCAGAAGCTGAAGCAGCAATCTTAGGTGCGTTGACGACACCGGGAACTTCCGCCCCATTGGCAATTTTAGACCTAGGCGCTGGTTCGACAGATGCTTCTATTATTAAAAAGGATGAAAGGATCGTAGCGACTCATTTGGCTGGTGCTGGTGATATGGTTACGATGCTTATCCAGTCGGAATTAGGATTAGAAGATGTGTATTTGGCTGAGGATATCAAGAAATATCCATTAGCAAAAGTAGAAAATATTTTTTATATTCGACATGAGGATGGCTCTGTTCAATTCTTTGACGATCCACTAGATCCATCTTTGTTTGCCAAAGTGGTTGTGGTAACACCGGATGGTTATGTGCCAATTCCGGGGGATGATTCGATTGAAAAAATTCGCATCGTTCGCCAAACAGCAAAAGAACGGGTCTTTGTGACGAATGCGTTACGGGCATTGCGGCGAGTAAGTCCAACTGGCAGCATTCGAGACATTCCATTTGTGGTGATTGTTGGCGGATCCGCTTTAGACTTTGAAATACCTCAGATCGTCACGAATGCACTCTCTCATTATGGATTAGTCGCAGGACGTGGAAATATTCGTCAGATCGAAGGTCCACGAAATGCTGTGGCGACTGGATTGATTCTTTCCTATTTGAGGGAGGGATTCGATGGAGCTTGATTTAAATATTCGTCCAGTAATATTGATCTACCTTTCTAAAACGACTTCGGTGGATGATATTCAATATGTTCTTTATGGATTGGAAGAGGAAAAGATTCCTTTTTCCATCGAACAAAGAGATTTCTCAACAGCGATGGAGGCTGCTTATGTTGCGGCAAATACCTCTTCGTTAAATGTTGGAATCGGCTATGTAAACAATGAAGTAGCCCTTCATTATAAAAACTTGGCACCAGAAACTCCTTATCAATCGATTCAACGAGTTGTAACTTGTCCGCCATTGATTTTAAAAAGATTTGGCGGGAATGCGGCACGTTTAGTAAAGGGTGTGCCATTCAACTCAATTGATCCTATGGAGGTGAAAGTATGAAGCAAGCAATTGGCCTAGTTGAAGTAAAAGGCTTGGCTAGTGCGATTGAAGTATCAGATACGATGGTCAAAGTGGCAAACGTGGAGCTCTTAGGTGTCGAAAAGGCCAAAGGGTTCGGCTGGATGACTGTGAAGGTAGCTGGTGATGTTGGCGCTGTGAAGGCAGCGGTAGATGCTGGTAAAGCTAAAGCCGTCCAACATAACGTATTTCTATCTGCGCTGGTGATTCCTCGACCAGCCAATAATTTAGAGAATTTTTTCTTCAAGAAGGAGACCAAGGTTTCAGATACAACTGAACCTGCTGAGAAATCAGAGCCAGTGACTGAACCTGTTGTATCAGAACCGGAAAAAGTTGAAGAGAAACCACAACTAATCGAAAAACCGGAAGTCGAGAAGCCAACTAAGGAAGAGCCGGCTAAAGAAGAACCGGTCAAAGAAGAAACAGTCAAGGAAGAATCTGTGAAGGAAAAACCAGTCACAGAGGCACCGGTCAAGAAAGAACCAGCTAAAGAAGGACCTAAAAAGAAAAAGAGTCCGTCGAAAGGTTCAAAGAAATCTTCCGAGCCAAAAAAGAAGAAGTAACCAGAGATGTGATGAGCATGAGACTTATTTTTCGCTCTTTGAAAAATAATTTCATTGATACGAATTAGGAGGAATAGACATGAATGATGCATTAGGAATGATTGAAACAAAAGGATTAGTCGGTGCGGTAGAAGCAGCCGATGCAATGGTTAAGGCTGCGAATGTAACACTGGTTGGAACTGAAAAAATCGGTTCTGGACTCGTTACCGTGATGGTACGTGGAGATGTTGGTGCAGTTAAAGCCGCAGTAGATGCTGGCTGTGCAGCAGCTGAAAAAGTGGGAGAAGTGGTTTCCGTTCACGTGATCCCAAGACCGCATCGCGATGTGGACGATATTCTAGTACCTAAGCCAAAAGTAGGCAATGAATAATTACAGCATTGAGGAAATAAAAAAAATTGTTCGTGAAGTGTTATTGGAGATGCAAGCAGAAACATTTCCAATCGGCATCTCTAACCGACACATACATCTAACGGAAGAACATTTTACTATTTTATTTCCGAATGAGGTGATTGAGCCATTAAAGCCTTTGAAACAACCGGGAGAATTTGCCTCAAAACAGACGGTGACTTTGGTTGGATCAAAAGGAGAGATCAATAGAGTTCGTATTTTGGGACCACTCCGGAAACGTTCGCAAGTTGAGATTTCTAAGACCGATGCAAGAAATCTAGGGATTCAACCGCCGATACGCTTGTCAGGAAACCTGGATGATGCGGTTGAGATCACGATACGCAGTGAAGCAGCGGAACTAACAATTCCGGCAGCGATCGTGGCAAAACGTCACATCCATTTGAATGATCAGGACATGAAACGGATGAACCTAAAAAAAGGTCAAGTTGTCTCGGTCGAAATTTTTGAAGGGTCGCGAAAAACCATTTTTAACGATGTTGAATTGCGGCCGGGGAAGAATTTTGTTTTAGAAATGCATGTTGATACAGATGAAGCAAATGCAGCAGATATTAAGCCAAATACAAGAGGACGGATTATTTGTGAATAATCCAAAGGAGGAAGTATGGAATCGATCGAAAAAGCCAATCAATTATTAACATCTTTTCATGAACTTGTGACTACGAAGCAAGTGCGGGATTTTGATCCTGAAGATGGCTATAAAGTTGGAGTCGATTTGGGTACTTCCTCTATTGTATTGGTTGTTTTAGATGGGAAGGATCGACCAGTTTTTGGTGCCTTTGAATATGCGGATGTCATTCGGGATGGACTGGTTGTTGGTTATCAAAAATCTGTTCAAATCGTCAATCGATTAAGAATGCAAGCAGAGGAGACATTAGGATTCGCCTTAAAGGCGGCATCAGGTGCCGTTCCACCTGGAACTGTTGGAAACAACAAACGAGTGGTTGGCAATGTCATTGAGAGTGCCAATATGATGGCGGATCAGCTAGTCGATGAACCAACAGCTGCAGCATTAGTTTTAGGAGTAGATGAAGGTGCGGTAGTAGATGTTGGCGGTGGAACGACCGGTATCAGCATTTTTAAAAACGGTCAGCCCATCATCGTAGAGGATGAACCAACTGGCGGCACGCATATGACATTGGTGATCGCCGGGAATTATAAAATTTCGATCGAAGAAGCGGAGCTGATCAAGCGAGATCCAGCACGTGATCGAGAGAATTTTATTATTTGCCGACCGGTTATTCAACGAATGGCGAACATCACTGCGAATGTGTTACGAAAACACCCAACAGAACCGATCTATGTGGTCGGCGGGGCGTCTTATCTATCTGAATTTGAAAAGGAGTTTTCAAATTATCTGGATCAACCAGTTTATAAACCAAAATATCCTCAATTTGTAACACCAATTGGAATTGCGATGTCTTCTACTCCGATCATTGATTGACAAAGTAAGTATTGGGCATCATGTTTCAATTTAAATAGTAACTATGTCTGCAATAAGAATTGGGAGTAAGAATATGGACGAGTTAGTTGAGCGTATTATTTCAATCATCAATCAGCGAGAACAAAATACCTTATTTCTTTCTTGTCGCGCACCTTCCCATATTGATCAAGGAATCAGAGGCTTTTTATACAATAAACAGATTCATTTGACCGAGGTAGATATCCTATTTTTAGAGCGGTTCATAAGAAAAGATAGTGAAGATCCTTTAGTGAAATGGCTGTATCAAAGCTATGACTATGATTGTCACCTGACTTTTGAACTAGCTTTTTCAAACACGGATTTGATTCCAATCGAATTATTCAACGAATGTAGTGTGAAATTAATGAATAAGCAAGGAAAACAATACATTTCTTTTCCTCAAAAAATCATCACTTACCAAAAAGCAGCTATGTTGACGCAGGACCATATTCTTTTATTAACGTCAAAGCAGCTGATTACAGACTTGGCCAAGGACCGATTACAGGAAAAGAAAGTGGCTGTTGTAGAAAGGAGTTTGCCCAATGCTGATGGCTAAAGTAGTTGGAAGTGTCGTTTCGACGCAAAAGGATGAATCATTGGTAGGAAAGAAATTAATGATCATTCAGCCAATCAATTCCGAACAACAAAATATCCGCTTCCATCAAGTGGCTGCCGACACAGTGGGGGCCGGCATCGGAGATTATGTTTTAACGGCAAGCGGTTCTTCTGCCAGAAAAATGTTTTCGAACCCTTCAGATGCTGTTGATCTTGCAATCGTTGGAATTATTGACACGTTTGATCTATAGGGAGCTGAGGAAAACATATGGCGATTTATACAAAAACTGGAGATAAAGGAACGACAAGCCTTTTTGATGGTACAAGAGTGGATAAATCGGATCTGCGCGTGGATACTTATGGAACTTTTGATGAATGCTGCGCTCAAGTCAGTGTTGCACAGAAGTCGGCTGTCCATTCTGAGACGATCCAACACTTAGAATGGGTCCAGCATAAGCTCTTCCAATTAAACGCAGAAATCGCAACGAAGGAAAATATCGCGAAGCTGGAAGCGAAAAGTACACTGATCGCAGAATCTGATATTCACCAGATGGAAGAATGGATTGATCAATATACGAAGCGTTTACCAGAATTGCACAGCTTTATTTTACCGGGACAGACACTCCCATCCGCCCAGCTTCATGTGGCTCGAGCGATTTGCCGTCGTGGAGAACGACTACTAACGGAATTATCGAAATCAGAGGAGCTGCGGGAAGAGGTAAGAAAGTTCGTCAATCGACTATCCGATTGCCTTTACATTTTTGCTCGGATGGAGGATCAGGCTGAGACTGAAAAAAAGCTGATCAATGAGATCCTGCGGCGCTATCTCGAACGTAGCGGGGAGAAACGAGACCAGAGCTATTTGAAGCTCAATCACAAAATTTTCCAAGCTTGTGAAGAGCAAGCTATCGCAATGGGCGTTCCCGTTTCGATGGCGATCGTTAGTAAGAGTGGGAAGCTTCTAAGCTTTTATCATATGCCAGGAGCATTGCTAGTCAGTGAGTCTTTGGCGCAAAAAAAAGCGTATTCTGCTGTTGCGATGAAAACAGATACCCATGAGCTGAAAGGGCTGGTCCAACCTAACGGCGATCTATACCAACTAGAAACATTGACAGAAGGGCAAGTCGTGACCTTTGGTGGCGGATTTGTCATTAGAGGCGTGAATGGAGAAGTTCTAGCCGGTTTAGGAATCAGTGGGGGATCAGTCGAGGAAGATATGGCGATTGCTCAAAAAGGTTTAGAGAAGTTGAAGGAGATTTGACATGCGTGAAGAAGAAATAAAAGAAGTGATCAAAAAAATTCTTCAGGAAGCTCAAGCAACAACATCTCCAACAAAGGAATTTGGTGTTTTTGAGACCGTTGAAGAAGCCATTCATGCGGCAAAATTTGCCCAAGAATGTTATGAAAATCAAACACTAGAAACAAGGAGAAAAGTGATCAATGCAATCCGCTGCGGCATGCAGCCGCATATTGAAAAGATTGCTTGTGATACTTTAGAAGAAACAGGGATGGGGCGTTACGAAGACAAGCTCCAAAAACTGCAATTAGTTTTGGATAAAACCCCAGGTGTAGAAGATCTGAGAACGGAAGCCTTGACTGGTGATAATGGGATGACCTTGTACGAATTATCGCCTTATGGTGTGGTCGGAGCAGTGACACCAAGTACGAATCCAGCTGAGACCGTGATCTGCAATTCGATCGGGATGCTGGCGGCAGGTAACGCTGTTTACTTCAGTGTTCATCCTGGAGCAAAAAAGATTTCCCGCTGGGTCGTTAGCAAAATGAATGAACTGGTTTATGAAGCGTGCGGCATTCAAAACCTGATCGTTACAATTGCTGAACCTTCGATCGAAGCAGCTCAAGAAATGATGGTCCATCCGGATGTGCCATTATTGGCTATTACTGGCGGACCGGGCGTGGTAAGCCAAGCAATGAAGAGTGGGAAAAAAGTAATTGCGGCTGGTGAAGGAAATCCTCCATCCTTAGTCGATGAGACAGCAAATGTCGAAAAAGCAGCGAAAGATATCGTGATTGGCGCCTCATTCGACAATAATATTTTATGTACGGCTGAAAAAAGCGTCGTGGTTGTGGAACAGGTAGCAGACTATCTGATTCTGCAAATGGAAAAAAATGGTGCCTACCTCGTTCAAGATGAAGCCGTGATTCAAAAGATGGTAGATATGACAATCATGGAAAATGGCGCTCCGAGCCGTAAATTTATCGGGAAGGATGCCAACTATATTTTAGCTGAAGCGGGAATCAACGTTGATTTTGATGTTCGTGTGATCGTTTTACGGGCTGATAAGATTCATCCTTTTGTGGTGAAGGAAATGCTGATGCCGATTCTGCCAGTCGTAACAGTGAACGACTTTGATGAGGCACTAACGACTGCTTTACAAATCGAAAATCGGCGACATCATACGGCAACGATGCATTCTCAAAATGTTGGCCGGATGAATATTGCCGCTAAGAAATTCCAAACATCGATTTTTGTTAAAAATGGTTCTTCATTTGCGGGCTTAGGGTTCGGTGGTGAAGGTCCAACAACATTTACGATCGCAACACCAACAGGTGAGTGTACAACATCTGCCCGAGATTTTGCACGGAAACGTCGTTGTGTTCTGACTGATGGGTTTTCAATTCGTTAGAGAGGAGGATTCTTTTGAAAAAATGGTCAATGAAGCCAGAAATATATTCTGGATTTAACAGTCTGGAACGGCTGCAGCAATTTGAAAAAGAAAACCTCTGCTTTGTATGCGATCCCTATTTAGCTGAGTCGGATAGCTTAAAACGGATTTTGGGGTATGTAAAACGGACAAATACAGTAGAGATTTATTCCGATATCATCCCTGATCCTCCGATTGAAACGGTCGTGGATGGTATTGAAAGAATGACCCAACATCAACCAACTGTGGTCATCGCAGTTGGTGGAGGATCAGCGATCGATACAGCCAAGGCGATGTTGTTCTTCTACAAACGAACGACGGGCAATAAAGTGAAACGGTTTGTTGCCATTCCGACTACAAGCGGAACGGGTTCAGAAGTAACCAGCGCTTCGGTTATCACGGACACACAAAACAAAATAAAGTATCCGATTTTTCATGAGGCGATCATCCCTCATGAAGCAATCTTGGACGCTAGCCTAGTCATGTCTAGCCCACCTTCAGTTACAGCATTCAGTGGGCTAGATGTATTGACTCATGCGATCGAATCTATCGCTTCAATCAATCGAACGAATTATACAAATGCGTTAGCCGAAAAAGCAACGGAGCTGGTTTTTAAGTTTTTACCTACTTGTGTGAATCAGGGGCAGGAGCTGGATGCGCGAGTGCAAATGCATGAGGCATCTACCTTGGCTGGGTTGGCGTTTGATGCAGCTGGCTTGGGTGTCTGTCATGCGATCGCCCATCAAGTCGGAGCGAATTTTAAAGTTCCTCATGGGTTAGCCAATTCGATGCTGCTGCCATATGTGATTGAGGCGAATAGCAGGAATAAGGAGACAAGAAGAGAATATGCAAGAATTTCACGGAAACTAGGTATTTGTCCACCAAGTTTACCTGATCATCTGGCAGTTTCAAATCTGGCTCAAGCTGTTCAGCAGCTAGCAATTGAATGCAAAGCACCTATCAAGTTAAGCAGCTTTGGGATTCAAGAAGAAGCTGCTCTGTTGGCTGAAGATGTGATTGCGAACAATGCATTAAATGATACGACGTTTAAGACCAATCCGATTCAGTTTACAACGGAAGAAATTAAAGAGATTTATCGAAACATCATAAAATAATCATTTCACCTGACAATATTTTACTACTTTAAAGGCAGAAAAAACTTTATAATTGTAGATAAAGGGAGGAACAGATTGTCAGGTGTATGTCGCGAAAGTCAAATTGGTTTTTCTGCAAAAAGCACGATAAAAAGAATAAGGAGGTCTCATTATGAATAGTCCTGTATTTGGTGAATTTTTTGGTACGGTTGTTCTGATTCTTTTTGGTTCAGGTGTTGGTTGTTCAGTCAATTTAAAAGGTACCTTGGCAAAAGGTGTCGGAGCTAGCTGGTTGTATATTGCCATGGGCTGGGGTGTTGCGGTTATGCTGGGCGTTTTATCCAGCGGACATTTCGGTTCTCCAGGGCACTTGAATCCAGCGGTAACGATTGGTTTCGCCGTTGCCGGCTCCTTTGAGTGGGGGCAGGTAGCACCATTTATTTTAGCTCAAGTCGGCGGAGCGTTTGTGGGCGCGTTGATAGCAGCGATCCATTTCTGGCCGCATTTCCAAAACACTACGGTTGAAGAAGGAAACAGCGTTGGAATTTTTGCTACTGGACCAGCCATTCCAAGCACAGCATTAAACTTAGTTAGTGAAATCATTGCTACTTGTTTCTTCGTTATAGCGATTCAATTAATGCCAGCTGATATTCCTCCTGGTTTGCAACCATTGATGCTTGTCTTCGTCCTGATCGGTATTGGTCTGTCACTAGGATCAACTACAGGATATGCCATCAACCCTTGTCGTGACTTTGGCCCACGGTTGATGTACGCGTTGATGCCTATTCCAAATAAAGGCGACGCAAACTGGGGCTATGCATGGATCCCGATCGTTGGCCCAATCATTGGTGCGTGTATTGCGACCCTATTGGTGAAGGCTCTAGGATAAAATATCTAAAGAATGATTACCTTGAATTCGTCTGTCGCTTTATGAGACAGACGGATTTTCTATAAGTAAGGAGGAAAAATATGGCGAACAAAATCATGTCGATCAACGCCGGCAGCTCCTCATTAAAATTTCAATTATTTGGAATGCCGGAAGAAGAGTTGCTGGTAAAGGGCTTATTTGAGCGAATCGGATTAGAAGAGGAAATGGGTTTTTCTTATTCGATGAAGGATGAGAAAGTCAAAACAACCATTAAAGGAAAAACACACGAGGATGCCATTAATTTCCTACTACATTTTTTACTGGATAGAAAGATTTTAATGAGTTTACAGGAGCTTGCAGGCGTCGGGCATCGCGTTGCTCATGGCGGTGAAGATTTCAAAAAATCTAGCCTGGTCGATCAGGAAGCACTAAAAAAGATCAAGGATCTAGGGAAACTAGCGCCCTTGCACAATCCCGTAAACGTGGTTGGGATCGAAGCGCTGCAAAAGGAACTACCTGACTGTCCGCAGGTTGCCGTTTTTGATACGTCTTATCATCAGACGATGGAAGCAAAGAATTACGTGTATCCATTGCCTTATCATTTCTATGAAGAAGACAGTGTGCGACGCTATGGTTTCCATGGAACCAGTCATCAGTTTGTCGCTTCAGAAGCGGCCAGCTTTCTCGGCAAGTCTCTGGAGTCGCTAAAAATCGTTTCTTGTCATTTGGGAAATGGTGCGAGCATTTGCGGAATCAAAGACGGAAAATCGGTTATTACGTCAATGGGCTTCACGCCATTGGCTGGATTAATGATGGGGACACGTTGTGGTGATATTGATCCTTCAATCATTCCGTTTTTACAAAAGGAAAAAAATCTTTCGGCTGATGACATGGATAAGCTGATGAATGGCGAATCAGGCTTTAAAGGTGTTACAGAGTTCAGTAGTGATACGCGAGATATCATTCGTGAAGCTGAGAAAGGCAACGAAAGAGCGCAACTTGCTCTGGACATGTTTACTGGGCGGGTCAAGCAGACAATCGGGGCTTATGCTGCCGAGCTAGATGGGCTTGACGTACTAATTTTTACCGCTGGGATCGGGGAGAATTCTGCGATCATTCGCGAGAGGATTTGCGAGAATATGACCTTCTTTGGCATTCAGCTTGATGGAAGTCAGAATCAACAGGGCAGCATGAGGATCAGTACGGATGCGTCTAAAGTGGACGTATTAGTTGTCGAAACGAATGAAGAATTAATGATTGTTAGAGATACGTATCATTTGATTTAAATAAAAAAGGTTGGGAACTCAAATGTGAGTTCCCAGCCTTTTTTATTGTATCAAACTGTCGATCAACTCGGGACGAGGATTGGATAAGACAATCTTATTGATAAGCATCGCTTGATCACGAGCACCATTTGCTCCTGCTTCAACCGCCGCCTTTACTGCGGCGACATCGCCAGTTAGTACGACAAAAGATTTTCCAGCGATTCCGGTACCGAGCTGAATTGCTAAAAGCTCAACGTCGGCTGCTTTGACAGCAAAGTCAGCTGCGATGATTGATCCTGTTGCAGAATAGTATTCTAACACTCCGACTGCATGGACATTTTCTGGAACGGTCGCCATGTTAATCGCCTGTATTACCGCTGGATTGATCCGAGGAATCAGCAATTCACCGACGACATAACGTCCCCCCATCTCAACCCCGACTTCCATCGAACGTTCGATGGCTGCGACTTGTCCGCAGATCATGATGTAGTATTTACCAGGACAACTTGCCCGTGCCATGATTAGGGTTGCATCAGCGGCCTTCAGCATGTAGTCAACGACTTCGATTCCTTTAGCGATACTGTTTAACTCTAAAAATCCGATAGTATCCATTACTTTCATTAGTTGTCCCTTCTTTCAATAGTAATGCTGGCGGTCACTGCTGTCACAGTGCCATTGATACTGGCATGAATATCCGCGCCCAAAGTCTTTTCAGACTTTCTGCCGATCACATCACCGATCTTAACCTGGTCGCCGACTTGGATGACTGGCTCGCAAGGTGCTCCAATGTGCATTTTTAACGGAATCGTTACGCTGCTTGCTTCATGCTTTTGCAGCTCTTTGACTTTTAGATCAGCATATTGTTTTAGCCCGTCCTTCAGTAAAATTTTCACTGGCGGAACCTGTTGATATTCCCGCATTAACGTAGGAGTCAGCGGTTTGTCATCCTTTTGATAACGAATGCCTTTTTCTGCTAAGCGTTGTTTGACATATTTATTGACTTGCCGTGGTAACAGATTCATCGGACAAGCGATTGTTTCACAGATACCGCACTCACAGCACAGGAGCGCTTCTCTCCAAATAGGATCATCGTCAATATCATCTGGGACATCAGTGATCGTTAAATGGCGCATCACGCGATGAGGGTGGATCGGATGACCAATCTGATATCGTGGACAAAGTTCAGTACACAAACGACATTGAATGCAGGAAGAGCGGGCTTTGTTGATCATTTGCGGAATTTCTTTTTCAAGCAGCTCATAAATAAAATCGCGTTTTTCCATGATAATAATGCCGGAGGTTGTCTTAGTAACGACTTGTTGAGAAAAATCTTCTTTTGTTCCAGTTTTGCCCATCATGGGTCCGCCATTGATGAACATAAAATCATCGATCGTAGCGCCGCCTGCCAAGGCTAGACATTCATCAAAGGAGGTACCGATCGGAACTTCCAAGATTTTGGGCTCTTTGACCGCGCCAGTGATCGTTAACAGTTTGTGGGTGACATTTTCTCCTTGCTGCGCTTGATAAACATTCAGCATTGTCGCGATATTGGAAATGACACAGCCAACCTCGATCGGAATGCCCCCAGGCGGAACGGTTCGTCCAGTTACTTCAAATACCATGATCTGCTCATCACCTGCTGGATAAAAATTCTTCATTTTAAAGACCGTGACAGGGGCATTCTGTGCTTGGATGGCGTTTTCTAAAGCGTTGATTTCCTTTGTATAGTATTCTTTTGTAGCGATCACGATATGTTCTGCTTCTAATAATTTTCCTACAGCTGTGATCGCTTGCACACATTCATTTGCGTAGTGATTCATCACATAATGATCTGTTTTTAAAAGCGGCTCGCACTCCGCGGCATTGATGATAAAATACTCTGCTTTCGTATTGTACTTTACAGCAGTAGGGAAGCCCGCTCCGCCGCAGCCAACGATACCGGCCGATGTGATTTGATCCAATAGCATACTCGTTCCTCATTTCTTTAAGATAAAATAAGAGCGTTTTCATTCGTGGTGATCAGTTGTCGTAAAAAGTTATCCCGGGTGGTTGTAATCAATTCACAGACCTGTTCCGGTGTTGTTAATTGTAGCCGATTATTAAATAATTTCTGCGCCAACATCATGGAGACTCCTTTAGCTAAAAATTCAGCTTTAGAATTACCCAGACAATCAAAATCAGGAAACTCACCTAGATTCGAGACTCGATTGATATTGGCCATCGCTAAGTAACCTAAAGAGTCTTGCAGAATCTCTAAAAATCGTTCCTGATGATCACCAGGCATATGAGCAGAAAAATAACTGAAATAAGTTTTATACGTATCCTGAATGACCTGCAACAGGAAGGTACACATCGAGTCCTTTCCTCGAATACTAAAAGCTGCATACTGAGAAAGGATATTGGCTAAAAAGTAGCCGATATCATAGGAAAAAGGTCCCGTCATCGTATATTCCATATCGATCACTTTAAATGAGTTTTGCGAAACAAAAACATTGGAGGAATGGAAATCCCCATGGATCAAGCATTCATCCTTACTAGAAATGCGCGCAATCAAATTATCCCAATCGTGCTTGGTGGTGGGCTCCTGCAGAATAGTGTCTAAAATATCCCGCAGTGCTTTTTGATAAGGCGTTAGATCCTTAGCTAGCCCTTCTGGCGGCTTCAAAATGAAATCTGTGATAATCAGCCGCATATCAGTGTTTTTAAAATAACTTGTCAAGGCGCGCCAATAATCAGGCGGCAGTTTCATTTTAGAAGTTGCCACATGCGTTCGAGCCAGATATTCGCCCACCTGCTTGCCTAATCGTGGAAGCACATCACCACGGCACAACGAAAAACGCAAAACAGTCAGGTAGGAGAGATCCTCCATGATAAAAAGATGATCATTAGGATCGGCATAATATGTCTCAGGAACCATCTGAGGAGCTAAGCCAGCTCGTAATTGATAGGTCATATACTCTAAATAATTCCGTTTTGGATCGATTGGAGCCAGGGATATACCGCTGGAAATCGTCTTCTTAGAATGTTTCACAACGTATTTTCTATTTCCTTGTTTGAGTGTGTAAAGATAATTCAAATAGCCATCAACGTATTTGTCCTTTTCATTAGAAAGAGCAGTCACGATGAGGGGACTAGTTTTATCAAAAAGCGCGGTTCGCTGAAGTAGATATTCTGCGAGAGTATCTTCACTAATCTCCATCGTCTTCCTCCTGTTTGAAATAGCCTATTGGTTGATTCTGCTGGTGGGTGGAAAAACACACAAGAATCCTATCCTATCAATAATTTTATCGAATCCCCCGGTGAAAATATATAATAAAAATATGTACTTTCAAGTCCGCCGCGAGAAAGCCTTTGAGGGCTTGGTTTCAAGGAATAGTCGCAAAAAAAGTGCGCAAAAAAGTGCAATAAAAAACCGTTTTCGATGTGAAAACGGCTACAATTCATACATGGATTCTTCAAAATTTTCAACATAATAACGGAAATTTTTCCTGCCCCGACGAACGATCGTGTGTCCTTCAGCCTCGAGTTTTTCGATCTGAGCTTCTACCCCACCAGGGAATTTCGGATTGATCTCTCCCTTATTTTTTAGGGTTCGCCAATAAGGCGTTAAATCTGTGTCGCGCTGTTCACTGGCCCAAGCTGCAATGGAGATAAATGCGCCAGCTGTGATAGGCTCCGTGAAGTCGCCATCGTTTTGCTTGGCCAAATAATCTCTGATAGCACCAGTTGTGATGACCTTGCCATAAGGGATTTTTTTCATAAGTGCATCGTAATCCAAGGGGGGTGCAAAGTACATTTTTGTTCCGCCGTAGCGCTTGATCGTTGCTTCATCCGTCACGATCTGCATCTTCGGCATTCCTTTATCTTCGTTCATCATTGCGTTGAAATCTTTTTGATCCTCATTTGCCATGAGGGCCACCTCCTAACTTCATGATAAGGTAGTCATTACGCGCGCAATTCCTACTATTAGTTTACCCAGTTTAAAAATCGACTGCAATGAGACAGTTTATTTTTTATGAAAAAAAGTTGCGCAATTTTTATCTAATTTTTTCGCAGTCGAGACGATCAATAGTTCTTCGATTGATGATAAAAAACCGCTGCTTAGAAGAATAATGCCGAAAGGATTGATTGGCAGAATCAATAAGATGACCGGCGATAGAAATAGTAATAGACCAGTCAGTTTATTTAAATAGGTGTGTAGGCTGGCAAACTGTCGGAAGCGAAAAAAGCCGATCAAATACGTGATACAGCGAATAATGCCGACTGCGAGAGCACCCCAGAGCAGAAAGGCGGGTAGTGTGATTGACCGAATGATCTTTACCACCACCACAATAAAGAAAATCAAATCTGCGATGCTGTCTAACAGCGTTCCAAAGCTGCTTGTCCAATTCATTTTCCTAGCGAGCCAGCCATCAAGAATATCTGTCAGCCCAGCGAAAAAGTATAACGGAAAAAATAAAGAATCAGGCGTAAGAGGTATTAATAGTGAAGCTAAGATACGAAAAATTGTTATTATGTTGGGAATATAATTCATGTATTAGCTCCTTTTAGAAAGATAACTTAACTTTATCATGTTCTTAGCTTGTTTGAAATCAAACTGAAATCAAAATGCAATGAATTTGTGCTATTTTTGATAAAAAGGGTTAGAGGAGGTTGACATGGCAACGACATTGATTATTGATCATCCGTGGAAAGAAAGTTTCAATCATGGTATTCTGAACAAATTGACAGCAGGTTTGGAGCAGGATCAGAAAATTTATCAAGTGATCGATCTGAATAAAGACGGCTTTAATCCAGTCATGACCGAAGAAGAGCTGGCGGGATATCAAAGCGGATCGGTTTTAGATCCTTTGGTTTTGCACTACATGAATATCCTGCGGGAAACAACCCAGCTGGTCTTGATCTTTCCGATCTGGTGGTATTGTTCACCAGCAAGTTTAAAGGGCTTTCTTGATAAGGTGCTGTTAAATGAATTCGCTTTTTTCGATGGCGGCAACGGGATTCAGCCGTTGTTGTCGATTGAATCGGTCGTTGTCTTTACGACCTCTGACCAGCCAACGGAAAGCCTGGAAAAAAGGTGTACTCGCAGCTATAAGCACCAGCTGACGACCACTCTTGAAGATGTCGGCATGCGTAATATTTCGTGGCATCATTTAGGATACGTTAAGCATCTGACTGATGAAGAGAGAAATGAGTATTTAGAGTCAGTTTATGACAAAATTTAAAAAGGATTCGGAGTTCATCTGTTGCTGAGCTTCGAATCCCTTTTTTCTACTTAGCTGTTAACTTCGACAAAATATCATCGATTTGTTTTAATTCCTCTGTGCTAAAGGTTAAATTGTCTAAAGACTTCAAGTTGTCCTCCAATTGACTGACACGAGAAGCTCCGATTAAGACGCTGGTTACTGTGGGTTGCCGCAAATTCCACGCCAACGCCATTTCAGCCAACGTTTGCTCGCGTTTTTCAGCGATGCTGTTCAATTGTTTGACAACATCGATTGTTGATTGGACATTTTCTTCTGTCAGAAATGGACTGTCTGAACGATGTGCACGAGAATCCTCAGGAATACCGTTTAAGTATCGGTTGGTCAGCATTCCTTGTGCTAAAGGACTAAAGGTGATCGCGCCGATACCTTCTTCTGCTAAAACATCTGTCAGACCATCCTCGATCCAGCGGTCAAACATATTGTAGCGGGGCTGATGGATGACAAATGGTGTTTTCAGATCAGAGAAGATTTTTGCCATTTCAGCCGTTTGTTCAGCGGAATAATTTGATACACCGACATACAAGGCTTTTCCTTGGCGCACTAAGTGGTCTAGGGCTAAGGCGGTTTCTTCTAACGGTGTGTCGGGATCAGGACGATGAGAGTAGAAAATATCCACATAATCAAGTCCCATTCGTTTCAAGCTCTGCTCACAGCTGGCAATGATGTATTTTCTTGAGCCCCATTCACCATAAGGTCCCGGCCACATGTAGTAACCAGCCTTCGATGAGATGATCAGTTCATCACGATAAGGCAGCAGGTCTTCTTTTAAAATACGTCCGAAATTGATTTCAGCAGAACCAGCCGGTGGACCGTAATTGTTCGCTAAGTCAAAATGCGTGATCCCATGATCAAAAGCAGCTTGAACGATTGCTCGCTGGTTATCCAAATGATCGACATCACCAAAATTGTGCCACAGTCCCAAAGAAATTGCAGGGAGCTTCAGTCCGGAGTTGCCTAATCGACGATAAACCATTTTCTCATAACGATGTTCATTTGCTAAATACATAGATGACCTCCTAAAGAATTGATTTGCGCATGAAAACGCCTACCTAAATTATCCGCTTATCCTCAGGAAAGTAAAGTGAAACTGATTGGGTTACGCAGAAAAAATATAAATTCCATCAATCATTAAAAAGTAAGAAAAAATTCGTCAAATTCTCAAAACTTTCTTTAAGTTTTAGATGGATGCCCCTTGGATGGTCTTGCGCCGCTTTCTTTTTATCGTTACACTGGCTAAGGTAGTGCTGATTTGCTCTCTTTTTGAAGAGAGTCGATTGGCCTGAGAAGGATTCAATTTTTATTTATAAAATGGATTCTTTTGAAAAGAATTAGGAGGACTTATTTTTTTATGGAAAACGAAAAAGTTACACAGCCGAATAAAAGCGACTGGTTTTTACGCTTCATCAAAGGTATGTTCATCGGCTCAGGATTTATTTTGCCTGGTGTCAGCGGTGGGGCACTGGCAGCAGTGTTCGGTATTTATGAACGCATTATTTCATTTTTAGCCCACATCACGAAGAATTTTAAAGAAAACGTGTTATTTTTCATTCCCGTAGGATTAGGTGGATTAGCAGGTGTATTTGTTCTTTCATTCGCCGTCAGTTTCTTATTGGGTGAATTTGAAACAATTATGCTGTGGTTCTTTGTCGGTTGTATCATCGGAACCGTTCCTGCGTTATGGAAAGAGGCTGGAAAAAAAGGGCGGGGAACAAAGGATTATGTTATTATCGCTGTTAGTTTTGTCCTTGGTTTCTTATTCTTATGGAAAGGTTCAAGTCTCTTTGGCACCGTTGATCAAAATTTCTTTACTTGGATGATTGCTGGAGCTTTGATTGGGCTCGGCTTGATCGTGCCGGGACTTAGCCCTTCGAACTTTTTGGTTTACATGGGGATGTATAAGGCGATGGCAGACGGCTTCAAAACCATCGATATGGGTGTGATTATCCCGATCGGCATTGGCGGAGTAGTGACTGTACTAAGTTTATCGAAAGTGATGGACTGGGTATTCAGCCGTTACTATGCACCGATGTATCATTTTATTTTAGGGATTGTTTTTGCTTCAACGGTCATGATTGTACCGACTGATTATAGCGGAATCGGCATCCTTGGATTCCTTGGTTGCGGGGTTTTATGTATTCTTGGAGCAGCTCTAGGATGGTGGATGAGTCGCCTAGAAGAACGCTACGTCCCAGAAGATTAGAAAAGAATTTGAAATTAGGGCTTGCATTTTTGATGAGAAGTCTTTAATATGGTGTTAAGCATTTGGAATAGTAATAAATTTTATCGGCAGCAGAGAGTTGATTCACCGTCTGAAAGATCAACACGCCCTCTGAGATTTATGAACCTACCAAAGTTGATTGTTGTGAAAGCAGCACGCGACTCCAGCGTTATTGGAGCTGAAAGTTGGGTCAACAAAGATTGGCCAAGCAAGGTGGTACCGCGAAATTATCCGTTTCGTCCTTACAAGTTGTAGGGATGGAACGGTTTTTTTATTTTTATTTTTTTAGGAGGATGCATGAATGACAAACTTACAAAAAGAAGATTTTTCTAAATGGTATTTACAAACAATTCAAAAAGCTGACTTGATGGATTATTCACCTGTTCGTGGTTGTATCGTTTTTAAAGCTGATGGATACGAACTATGGGAACATATTCAAGAGGATTTTAACAAATGGTTGAAATCTCAAGATATCCGTAATGTTTACTTCCCAATGCTGATCCCTAAGCATTTCCTAGAAAAAGAAGAAGAACATGTTGAAGGATTTGCGCCAGAATTGCCATGGCTGACAAAAGTCGGAGATGAAGAGTTAGAAGAGCCTTATGCATTACGTCCGACATCTGAAACATTGATCGGAGATGCCTTCTCTAACTGGATCAATTCTTATCGTGATCTTCCTTATGAAATCAACCAATGGGCAAACGTTTTCCGTTGGGAGAAAAAGACGATGCCATTCTTACGTACCTCAGAATTCTTATGGCAAGAAGGACATACGGCTCATGAGTCTGAAGAAGATGCACGCGAACGTACAATGAGTGCGCTAGAAGCTTACGCAACATTGATTGAAGATACCTTAGCTATTCCAGTTTATCGCGGACAAAAAACACCGTCAGAACGCTTTGCCGGTGCCGTGGATACTTATTCTGTAGAGGCAATGATGCGTGACGGGAAAGCCGTCCAAGCAGGAACGTCTCATTACCTTGGTCAGAACTTTGCGGAAGCCTTTGATATCAAATTCTTGAATCGCAACAACGAACATGAACATGTGTATACAACTTCATGGGGAATTTCAACCCGTTTGCTTGGCTCATTGATCATGGTTCATGGGGATGAACAAGGATTAGTGTTACCGCCAAAAGTAGCACCAACACAAGTAATCTTGATTCCAGTTGGACCTTGGCAAAAGAACCCTGAAATTCTTGATCGTTTGAAAGAATTAAAAGCATCATTAGCAGCCAAAGATCTGCGTGTTCGTATTGATACCACTGATAATACACCAGGATACAAATTCAATGAGTGGGAACTAAAGGGAGCTCCATTACGAGTTGAATTCGGACCGCGTGACTTAGAAAATAATCAAGCCGTAATCAAAATGCGTGATCTAGATGACAAAGAATCAGTATCACTAGATGGCATTGAAGACTACATTACTGAGCAACTTGATGTTATGCAAAAACGTTTATTCGAAAGCGCACAAAAACGCTACGAAGCGAATGAACATACAGATATCGATACGTTGGATGAATTGAAAGCACACATCGAAAAATCAAAAGAAGCCGGCGAAATCCCAGGATTTGTATTGATTGGTTGGGATGGTACCGAAGAAACCGAAGCGAAGATCAAAGAAGAAACTGGCTTCACCACAAGAAACATTCCATTTAACCCGCCTGTTGAAAAAACAGTCGATATCGTTAGTGGAAAGCCTGCGAAACACACTGTTTGGATCGCACGCGCATATTAATTTGAGGAATCCGCTACAGCATCACTTTTATATAAATGAGTTTTTGCAATTACTGTTTAATCAATCAGCCACCAGTAAGCAGGACGGTCGGGAATCTGGTTTCCCAAAAAGGTTGATCTGTGCGGTTATATTCTTAGAGCCTGAACCAGTCAAAGACATTTGACCAGTTCAGGCTCGATTTGCGAGTTCCACTTTGCGCTTTAGCGCAATTAGTGGAATCGTATGCGTACGACGATGAAGTCATTTTTCTGGTTTTTAGAAAAATGCCATCCTTACTAGTGAGCTAGCTGGCAGTCCAACTTTTCGCAGTTGCTCAAAGTTGAACTGGCAATAAAATTATTTGTACCAGATATTAATAGAGACGTTTAGTTGGATGGTATGCGTACGACAGTAGAACCCTTTTTCCGGTCTTTGGAAAAAGGTTTTCCATATTTTGGAGCTAGCTGCCCCGCAAATTATGACAATATTAGTGTAGTGTGAACGTATGCGTACGACGATAGAAACCTTTTTCCGGTCTTTGGAAAAAGGATTTTCTTTAAGATAGTTGATTTTTTAAGCCATTAGGCCGATCATTTTTCAACGAACAGGTCTTGATGGCTTTTTCTGCGATCATTAGTAATTTGTTATCAAAAATTAATCTTTGTTAGCTTATTATTATTTTATCGTTTCTATTCCTCTGCCTGAATGACATTGCAATAGAAAGACTGCATTATCTATCCACTAATTTTAAAATAACTTTAATTTAAAGGATTTGTAATCTATTCAAGAAAGCGCTATCTTGGATTCGTCAAGATCACTAAAAATGAAAGGAGGAAAACCAGATGAATGACCAATTATTGAGCCCGCAAAAATTGTTTCGTTTGCAACGTAGAACTTTGGAAAAACGAATTCGCACTTATTATCAGCAAACCCGCGACGAAAAAGCGACGATTAAGTACCTGTTAGCGCTGCAGGTCCGTGATCAACTAACCAATGATGATTTTAGCTTTGTGCTGACAGAGCTAGTACACAAAATATTTCTTCAAGGAAAAACCTCTCGCGATTTACGCCGCTATTCTATTTACTTTCAAAACTACTTCGAGCAAAAAGACTGGTTATTAGTCATTCACAGATTATTTCCCATCAAAACATTTATCGCTGAAAAGCATACGCAATTATATACCCTATTTGTCGATGAGCCGTTAAAAGGTTTAGCAGGTTCATGACGAAGATGTGGGAAAAGACGGAAAAGAATCGTACAACTTTAAAAATCGAAAGGAAGATAAATATGCTAACTTTAGAAGCAGTATTTGAAAATAGCGAAGGCAGAAAACATACATGGAAATTGAAAGATCCAGATCGTAATAAACCAGCAGAGGAAATCAAAGCGTTGTTAGAGCAAATGACAACACTTGACCTCTTTAAAAAAGACGGAGTCAGTCTGTTCAAAAAAGTGATCAGTGCGAAATTCGTTGAAAAAATAGAAACGACAATCTTTGATAGGACCAAAGAGCCGACAGGGGAAGTATATAAGTCTGCCAATGTGTCAGAAGAAGCGGTCGCCGCTAGCGTTTTACCAGAAGAAGCAACAGCAGTGATGTCCGCAGCTGCTGAAATTCAGACAGAATCAGTGGAAAGCATCGAAAAACCGAATGAAGAGCAATCTGTTGAAATAATGATTGATCCTGCGACGATGTCTGAAGAAGAAATACTAGCGACACTTATGGCGAACTTGCCTGAAGGAGCGACATTAGAGGATATTCAATTCGAAGAGGTCGAAGAACAGCCTGATATTTCTGAAAATGAGCAGACAATCCGTGGACCCGAGGAGATACCCAAACCAATATTGGAAGAAATCAGTGAGGAACCGGAGATCGTATCAAAATCAGAGGGGAAACCTGGGGCGAAGAAAAAATACAGCAAGCAAAAGCGTAAGCTGCTGGAGCAGTTCAGCGTGAAGAAAAAAAGAAAGTAATATATAAATGACCTAATTTTACCCCATCAAAAATCCAACGTTGGTATGGGGAGAGAATTCACCGTGATCAATTATTTGAATAAAAACAATTTTGGTCTTAAAAATATACTCAGATAATTCGAGCTATCAGTCCTTCTTAATTTAATAAAGCTAATAAGCACCGATTTAAATGAAATGATTTTCTTTACAGCAACTGATTTCCAATGCTATTGTTTTATAAAAGCATCGGAAATGGAGGCAAACTATGAAAATTGTTGTACTAGATGGTTATGCACTAAATCCAGGAGATTTAAGCTGGCAAGGATTTGAAAAATATGGTGACGTGACGGTTTATGACCGGACTTCTTTTACAGACAAGCAGGAGATTATCTCGCGAATTGGTGAAGCGGAAGCTATTTTGACAAATAAAACTCCGATTGATGAAGAGGTGTTAGCGGCAGTTCCCAACTTGAAATACATCGGAGTCGTTGCGACTGGCTACAATGTTGTGGACGTTGAGGCGGCGGGCAAACGTGGGATTCCTGTCACGAACATTCCGGCTTATGGGACGGATGCAGTTGCTCAATTTACGTTTGCGCTTTTACTAGAAATTGCTAATCAAGTGGGTGTGCACAATGAGTCGGTTCATCAAGGTGATTGGCAACGCAGTGATGATTTCACCTATCAAAAAACACCTCTAATGGAATTACAGGGAAAAACAATGGGATTAATCGGGTATGGTGAGATAGCGCAAGCAACGGCTAAGATTGCCCATGCCTTTAACATGGAAGTGATTTATTGGAATCATCGTTCAAAGGAGCCTCAAGCTGAATGGGCACAGCAGGTATCTATAGATGAACTTTATCAAAGATCAGATGTTATTAGTTTGCATGTTCCACAAACAGCCGATACACAGGAAATGATCAATCGAGAATCGATTGCCAAGATGAAGGATGGGGTCATTTTGCTGAATACCGCACGCGGCGGTTTATTGGATGAGGCTGCAGTCGCAACTGCTTTAAATGAAGGAAAAATCTTCGCGGCAGGTGTTGATGTGGTTTCAAGCGAACCGATGGCGAAGAATAATCCTCTATTAGCTGCCAAGAACTGTTTCATCACACCACATATTGCTTGGCGACCACTAGAAACGCGGGAACGATTAATGGGAATTGCCGTTGATAACTTTGCCGCTTTCCTAAATGGTAATAACAAAAATGTTGTAAATGAAAGAGCATGACGTCCTTCGTCATGCTCTGTTTCTTCTATTTAAATAGTTGATCGATTATATTGTAATCTTCGGTAGACAATCGAATATCTACGGCCTTAGCATTTGCCTCTACTTGTTCTGGTCGTTTTGCCCCAGAAATGACAACATCGATTTGCGGATGTTTCATGTACCAAGCAAGAATCAATTGTGCTACAGTCGCGTCGTAATTTTTCGCGATTGGTTTTAATTGATCTACTTTTTCGACGATCTTTGTGAAGCGATCACCCTTGAAGTCCGGTCTTTTGCTTCTTGGATCTGATTCATCAAAGCGGTCTTCTTTCGTATATTTTCCAGTAAGTAAGCCAGAAGCCAGTGGGAAATAAGGAACAAAGCTGATTTTCTTTTCCTTTAGATAAGGGAAAAGCTCTTGTTCAAGTTCACGATGAATCAAGCTGTAGCGTTCCTCAACGATATCAACATAGCCATCTTGGTTGGCTTCTTTTAATTGCTCTAATGAGAAGTTTGAAACGCCAATTGCGCGGATTTTTCCTTCTTCTTTTAACTGATGTAATGCGGCCACCGCTTCGTTTTTCGGAGTGGTTTCATCTGGAAAATGGATATAAAAAATATCAATGTAATTGGTTTGCAGTCTTTGCAGAGCATCTTCAACGGATTTCCGCAAAAAGTCCGGTGAGTTATTAAAATTGTAATCATTTTCTGGATCATGAGCGGCTTTCGTTGCGATAATAATGCGTGAACGGTCAAATTCAGGCTCCTGCAACACTTCACCAATCAATTCCTCTGAGCGGCCATAACCATAAGCGAAGGCTGTATCCAACACGGTAATGCCATTGTTGATGGCTGTGCGTATCACTTCTTTTCCAGTTTCATCATCTAAATTTGGGAAGAGATTGTGTCCGCCAACAGCGTTCGTCCCTAACCCTAGATCACTCGCATAAACACGTGATTTTCCAATTCGTACATCTGACATTGTGCATTCGCTCCTTTAATAAATTGTCTCATGAAAAAGACACTTCTTACTTTTAAAGTGTAAGTGAAAGCTTTAAAAAAAGCGACTATTCAGTTTTGTTGATTTGTCGAAGGTGAAAAGAATGACTTCTTTCTTTTCATTGAATAGGACACCTTCTCCTTACAAACTATATTTTAAGTTCTCGATCTTGTTTTTAAACAGGAAATCACTTGACTTTCAAGGCTTTTTTTAGTAGCTTAATAAGAGATAAAACATCAATGAAATATCTATGAAGGAACCAGTAAATTACGAAAAAACGTACAGAAAAAATTGCCAAGGCTGAAAGCAATTTCGTGAAAAGTAATTGAAAGACAGTCTGGAGATGAGCGCGTGCAAAGCCGCTCCGTTACGCAAGCGTTAATTGCTAGAGAAAAAGAGGACAACTCTTTTAAAAAATAGGTGGTACCGCGACAATTTTCGCCCTTGTTCAGTTGAGCAAGGGCTTTTTGCGAGTTCTACTTCTTGCTTTAGCAAGATTAGTAGAATCGTATGCGTACGAAGATAAGCTCATTTTTCGCGGTTCTAGAAAAATGAACACACCAAAAATGAGCTAGCTGCCAATCAGATGCTTAACATCAAATGGAGCATACTTACCAGAACAGATTTCAAAACAAATTAAATACATCAATATGAAGGATTTCAGTTCCTCTTTTCCCAGTAATTATAGCTAGGAAAGAAATCAAAGATTTAGCAAAAAATAAGTTAGAAATGTTTAGAGGAATGACATACGGCTTGAAAATCGAATTTATTTTTCTGGTAAGAAAAATAAATACATTAATATGAAAAAGGAGATATACCATGAGTTATCAGCGACCAAAAGGGACCAATGATATTTTACCGGGAGAAAGTGAAAAATGGCAGTTTGTTGAAGAGACGGCTCGTCTAGTATTCAATGACTACCAATATCAAGAGATGCGTACACCAATTTTTGAACATTACGAAGTGATTGCCCGCAGTGTAGGGGATACGACAGATATCGTCTCGAAAGAAATGTACGACTTTCGTGATAAAGGTGATCGCCACGTGACTCTTCGTCCCGAAGGAACCGCACCAATCGTGCGTGCCTATGTGGAAAATAAATTGTTTGGACCAGAATTTAAGAAGCCTTACAAGGTCTATTACACAGGACCAATGTTCCGCTATGAACGTCCGCAAAAAGGTCGTTTGCGTCAATTCCACCAAATTGGTGTCGAAGCCTTTGGCAGTGAAAATCCAAGTCTTGACGTGGAAGTTATGGCGATGGCGATGGATTTCTTCAAGCAATTAGGAATCAATCAACTGCGCCTAGTCATCAACACCTTGGGAGATAAGGAAACGCGTTCAAACTATCGTCAAGCCTTAATCACTTATCTTGAAGCTCATGAAGAAGAATTGAGCGAGGATTCACGTCGTCGTTTACATGAGAATCCGTTGCGAGTGTTGGATAGTAAAGACCGTAAAGACCAACCGATCGTTGCGGATGCGCCAAGTATTTTGGATTACTTGAGTGACTATGCGAAGGAATACTTCGAAGGTGTAACGAAGACATTGGAGTATCTGGATATTTCCTATGAGATTGATCACCGTATGGTTCGTGGACTGGATTACTACAATCACACGATCTTTGAAATCATGAGCGATGCACCGGGTATGGGTGCGCAAACGACAATCTGCGGCGGCGGCCGTTATGATGGTCTAGTCGAAGAGCTTGGTGGACCAGAAACACCGGGGATCGGATTTGCGATGGGTATCGAACGTATCTTATTAACGCTGGAACAAGAAGATGTATTGATTCCTGATTCATCAAGTTTGGACGCGTATGTTGTCGGTCTTGGTGAAGCAACCAATATGGAAACGTTGAAGGTCGTACAAGCGATTCGCGGTTTTGGTTTTTCCGCTGATCGGGATTTCATGGGTAGAAAAGCGAAAGCCCAATTCAAAACCGCCGATAAGGAAGGCGCAAAGCTTGTCCTAACATTAGGTGAAGACGAACTGGAAAAAGGCGTGATCAATGTGAAGGATTCAGCGACACGGGAAGAAAAAGCCTTCCCATTAGCTGATATCTACGAAGATTTCGCGGCAATCTATGATGAAATGACGATGCCGAAGATTGATTAATCGAAATAAATCCTACTGATAAAAAGGTAGATTACTTAAAAAATGGAGGAATGGAAAAATGGCTAGACGTACAGTCTACTGCGGACGTGTGTCCGATGAGTATTTGGATCAGAAAGTAACGTTAAAAGGGTGGGTGCAAAAACGCCGTGATTTGGGCGGTTTGATCTTTATTGATCTACGTGACCGCGAAGGTGTTGTGCAAGTGGTCTTCAATCCTGAAGAATCAAAAACTGCTTGGGAAGTTGCGGATCAATGCCGCAGCGAATTCGTTGTTGAAATTACCGGAACTGTGATCCGTCGTGATGCAGGTGCCGTAAATAAAAAAATGAGCACTGGCGACTTTGAAGTAAAAGGTGAGGAAATCACTATTTTGAATAGTGCCAAAACACCGCCGTTTTCAATTGAAGATGACCAAAATATCAGCGATGAAGTTCGATTGAAATATCGTTACATGGACCTGCGTCGTCCGAAGATGACTCAAAACTTGATGATGCGTCATCGCTTGACTCAATCAGTTCGTCGTTTCTTAGATGACAATGATTTCTTAGATATTGAGACACCGTATTTAGCAAAATCTACGCCAGAAGGTGCCCGTGATTACTTGGTTCCTTCACGTGTTCATCCGGGACACTTCTATGCGTTGCCGCAATCGCCGCAAATTTTAAAACAGTTATTAATGACAGCTGGATTTGACCGTTATTATCAAATCGTTCGCTGTTTCCGTGACGAAGACTTGCGTGGCGACCGTCAGCCAGAATTTACACAAATTGATATTGAAACCAGCTTCTTATCAGCTGAAGAGATTCAAGAATATACTGAAGCAATGATCGCGCAAGTGATGAAGGATGTACGTGGGGTTGAAGTGACGTTGCCATTCCCACGAATCACTTGGGATGAAGCGATGGAACGCTATGGTTCAGATAAACCAGACACTCGTTTCGATATGGAATTGATCGATGTGACGGACATTGCATCTGCCACTGATTTCAAAGTGTTCCGTATGGCTTCAGATAATGGCGGTGTAGTTAAAGCCTTGAACGCGAAAGGTGCAGCGGACAAATATTCTCGTAAAGAATTGGATCGTTTAGGTCAGTTCGTAGGTCAATTTGGCGCGAAGGGATTAGCTTGGATCAAAGTTGACGAAAACGGTGAATTAACTGGACCGATCGCGAAATTCATGGGCGGTGTCAGTGACGACTTGAAGAAAGCGACCAATGCTGAAGCAGGCGATGTCTTGATGTTCGCTGCCGATCAATTCTTAACAGCTGTAACAGCGTTAGGTGCGGTTCGTTCGAAAGTCGGAAAAGAATTAGGCTTGATTGATGAAGATCGCTTTGACTATCTATGGGTCGTTGATTGGCCACAATTTGAATTTGACCAAGAATTAGGACGTTATGTGTCTGCTCACCATCCGTTTACCATGCCGATGGAAAAAGATATCCCTAACTTGAAGGCTCATCCGGAAAAAGTTTACGCGCAAGCCTACGATATCGTTTTGAACGGTTATGAATTAGGTGGCGGATCACTGCGTATCAATACTCGTGAGCTGCAAGAGCAAGTCTTTGAAACATTAGGCTTCACACGCGAAAGCGCCAATGAACAATTCGGCTTCTTATTAGAAGCATTGGATTATGGGTTCCCTCCAATCGGCGGGATCGCTCTTGGACTGGATCGTTTCGCGATGTTGCTAGCTAACGAAGACAATATTCGTGAAGTCATTGCCTTTCCTAAGAACGGTAAAGCAGCAGAACCAATGTCTGACGCTCCAAGTACGGTTTCGCCATTACAGCTTTATGAATTGAGTATTGATGTAACGAAAATTGAAGAGTAGTCTACTCGTTTCACGATCCGTTTTTTCATAACTCTAAGAATATGCTAAGAGAAGCACCTGCTATCGTGGTAGGTGCTTTCTTTTTTTCATGAAAATACGTATAATGTGAGTGAAATTTTGAAATGAGGCGGACATTACATGATGAAAAAGAAGATAGAGGGGTGGCCCCATCACGATTACGCCACTCGATTATCTGTCGCAGTTGTTTATGCATTTTTAGCGGCGATTGCCGTAAACTTTTTTTACCAACCAGGACACATTTATTCTAGTGGAGCAACCGGCTTTGCGCAAATTTTAACGACCTTGTCAAATCGAATCGTCGGTTTTACGATACCGGTATCGATCACTTTGTTTTTGATCAATGTGCCGTTGTTTTTCTTAGCATGGTTCAAAATTGGTCATAAGTTTACGATTTTCACCTTCATCACTGTTTTCCTAACATCTTTCTTCATTCATATTATTCCGGAGACGACCTTAACAAAAGACCCGATCATCTGTGCGATCTTCGGCGGAGCGATCATGGGAGTCGGTATCGGATTTGCGTTAAAAAATGGTCTGTCCTCTGGCGGCTTAGATATTTTGAGTATCGTGATCCGTAAACGAACAGGCTCTTCGGTGGGATCAATCTCGATCATTTTTAATGTGATGATCATGCTGATGGCTGGAATTTTATTCAGCTGGCAGTATATGTTCTATTCTGCTTTGGCAATCTTTATGAGCGGGAAATTGACCGATGCACTCTACACGAAACAGCGGAAGATGCAGGTCATGATCGTTACTAAATGTCCTGAGCGAGTGGTGAACGCGATTCAGGATCAGATGCGCCGCGGAATTACCATTATTAATGAAGCGGAAGGTGCGTATAAGCACGATAAACAGACGGTGCTTTTCACCGTGGTTACACGCTTTGAATTGCCTGTATTGGAATCAATCATGCGGGAAAATGATCCCGATGCATTCGTCAGTATTTCAGAAAACGTCCGAATCATGGGCCGTTTTTACGAAGAATCAATGGATTAAAGGTGCCAGTTCTGCTTCTTGTTTTAGCAAGATTAGCAGAATTGTAAGCGAAACGAGGATAAACTTTTTTCGTGGGTTTCGAAAAATGGATCCATCGAACCTGAGCTAGCTGTCAGCTCAGGTTCTCGTTGTTTCCGGGATGGACTTGAATTGGTCAAATCAGACATTCTCATTTAAATTTATCAAGTTAAAAACTCAAATATTTAGGAAATGCTTTTTTTATTGAGAAAATGTTGCAGTTTGTCAGAATTATACGTATAGTTAATTTGATATTCTATAGTAAAGTTGGAAAGTAAAATTATGGGAAAAAGACTAAAGCATAGCCGCTATATTACAGGGTTTGACGGGCTTCGATCCTTGGCGGTAATCGGTGTAATTCTATATCATTTGATGCCTGCTCAAATGCGCGGCGGATATTTAGGGGTTCCTGTTTTTTTTGTGGTCTCAGGTTATCTGATCACAGATTTGCTATTGCAGGAATGGAAGCAGACAGGACGTATTGACATTAAGCAGTTTTATTATCGCCGGATGAAACGTCTCTATCCAGCGTTAGTTACGATGCTGGTAGGAGCTTCAGCGTACATAACATTGTTTCAACGAAATCTTTTAAATAATTTACGCGGAAACGTCATCAGCAGTTTGTTCTATGTGAATAACTGGTGGCAGATCAATCATGGGATGTCCTATTTTGATCGATTTTCAGGTGAGTCGCCCTTCACACATATCTGGTCGTTAGCCGTTGAAACGCAAAACTACATTCTCTGGCCGATCGTCTTTGTTCTATTGATGAAGCTGTTGAAAAATAAGGGTAAGGTTTTTCTGGGAATTATTGGAGCGGCACTCGTCTCAGCGATTTTAATGGCTGTACTGTTTGTGCCCGGACAAGACCCAACTCGGGTTTATTATGGGACAGACACGCGTTTGTTCTCGATTCTATTAGGTGGAGCGTTAGCCTTCATTTGGCCAAGCACACGACTAAAGGCGCAGATACCGCCGCAGGCTAAGCGCATTTTGAATGGTATTGGACTTGGTTCGTTATTATTATTGGTCTTAGCATTCTTGTTCATGCGGGATGATCTATCATTCGTTTATTATGGCGGCATGTTTTTAGTCAGTCTGTTGTGTGTGTTACTGGTAGCTATCACAGCCCACCCAGGGGCAAGCTGGAATCGCTGGCTGACAAATCCGGTCTTTACTTGGATCGGCAAACGCAGCTATGGCATTTATTTGTACCAGTTTCCGGTAATGATTTTTTATGAAGCAAAAGTAAATGTAGCGAACCATACATTCCTGCATACGATTATGGAAGTTATTCTGATTCTTTTCGTTACAGAGCTTTCTTATCGTTATATTGAAAACCCATTGCGCACGTTTAATTACCGCAAAACATTCGCATCTTTAAAACAGTCATTCTGGGCACCAATCAAAAGCCGCAGAAAAATCGGATTTATCTTTTCTAGTTTGATGACTGTTATCGCGGTAGTTGGTTTGATCATTGCACCGACGAATAAGGTCGATGCGAATCAACAAGCATTGCAGAAGCAGATCGAACAAAACAAAAAAGTTGCAAACAAAACCGAGGTAAAAACGACGCCAAGTGATTCCAGCGGAACAGATGAAACAGCAGGAACGGCAGAAAGCTCCGAGGCACCAACAAGCTTAGCGGACAAATATAATCTAAGTAACCGTGAAGTGACTAAGGCTAAAAATCTAAAGGTAACAGCTTTTGGTGATTCAGTCTTATTGGCTGGCTCAAAAGGACTGACGGAGATTTTCCCTAACATGGTCGTTGACGGAGAAGTCGGACGACAGTTAAAAGACAGTCCGCCACTGCTCCAAGCCTTGAAGGATAAAGGTGAGTTGAAGGATACGATTCTACTGAGTCTGGGTACGAACGGCGCGTTTGGCAAGGATGATTTTGCGCAGATCATGAATGTTCTGGGGGATAAGCATCAAGTATTTATTATCAATACCCATGTACCAACGCGTCGTTGGCAAAATGATGTGAATGCGAATCTGGAGGCAGCTGCCAAGGATTACAAGAATGTCCATCTGATCGACTGGTACAATTTTAGTAAGGATCACCCGGATTGGTTCTATGACGATCAGGTTCATCCGAACGATGTCGGATCGATTCATTATTGTCATTTAATCGCGAAGGAAATGCTAAAGGGCGAATAGCCTGAGGGATGAAAAAACGTTTTGTGATCTCTCACAAAACGTTTTTTGCTTGGTTGTCCCGCAGGTATTTTTCTTTTTGCCTGCGAGGTAATTTTTTAAAAGCCGATTCAGCTTTCGTTGCTTCGCTGCGGGTGTCAAAGCGTTCGGCGTGGATCATCTGGACCGGTCGACGACTTTGCGGATGGGTGTATTTCGCACCTGTACCAGCATTGTGTTCCGTCAGTCGTCGGGGCAAGTCTGTCGTATATCCGCCGTAAAAAGAGTGGTCATTACAAAGTAAAACATAAAAAAATTGATCAGTTGCCATAAAGCATCTCCTGTAAGTCGGCAGAGTAGCTGCCGGATTGGTCATAAGTATATAATGGTGGAAGAAAACGCAGGCCTTCGCTTTTACCGTCCTTGATTCCTTCGATCAGCAGCGTATTGGCTTCTTTGCCCTGTTTTGGATAAACGAACTGGATTCTTTTTGGCGCGATTCGATGAGCACGCAAACAATCCACGATCTCCAGAAAACGATCGGGACGGTGGACCATTGCGAAACGGCCGTTCATTTTCAACAATTTTGCTGAAACATTGACCACATCCTCAAGAGTCGCATGAATCTCATGGCGGGCAATCGCCAGATGAGGATTGGGATTTTTAATGCTAGTCGGCAGCTCCTTAAAATAAGGCGGGTTGCAGACGACTAGATCAGCGGAATCAGGATTGAAAATGTCAAAGGTATTTTTCAAATCCAGTTCGTGCATTGTTAGCTGCTCTTCTAAGTGATTCAAAAGAATGCTGCGCTGGCCCATATCGGCTAAGCGGGGCTGGAGTTCGATCTGATCGATGGCAGCCGACGTTTTTCGACTGAGAAAAAGTCCGATCGCACCATTTCCGGCACAGAGGTCGATAATTTTACCGCGTTTCGGCACACGGGCGAAATTGGCTAAAAGAACAGCATCAACGGAAAAAGAAAAAACTTCCGAGCTTTGAATAATTTGGATGTCCTCAGCATAAAGCTGATCAATTCGTTCGCCTTTTTTTAACAATTTCTTTTGCCCCCTTAAAAAAATCATACCGTTGTATTATACTACGTTTAGTTAGTTAACTGAAAGGAAGAAAAAATGTTTTTTAAATTTATTCGCGTCATTGCCCGAACGATCTTGGCGGTCGTCAATGGTAATGCTCAATATCAAAATCAAGACAAATTACCCGAAGGAAATTATATCCTAGTTGCTCCCCATCGGACTTGGTGGGATCCAGTGTACATGGCCTTAGGAGCTTCACCAAAGCAATTTAGCTTTTTGGCAAAAGCCGAGTTGTTCAAGAATCCAATCTTGCGTTTTATCCTTGTTCATTTGAATGCTTTTCCGGTGGAACGCGATAAGCCTGGACCAAGCGTGATCAAACGTCCGGTTAAAATATTGAAGGAATCCGATAAAAGCTTGATTATGTTTCCTAGCGGAACGCGGCATTCATCAGAATTAAAGGGTGGGATGGCCTTGATCTCTCGTTTGTCGAAAAAGCCAATCGTCCCTTGTGTTTATCAAGGACCAACGAAATTCTCTCAATTATTCAAGCGAACACCGGTAATCACGCGCTTTGGTAATCCGATTGATATTTCTGATATCAAGAAAATGGACAAAGCCGGATTAGCCGAGGTTGAACGCCGTGTTCAAGGCGCGTTTGATCAGCTAGACCGTGAGATCAATCCAAACTTTAAATATGTTGCAAAAGAAAAAAAGGTGGATTAAATTCAGCAAATTTAAAATAGGCCCCGAGCTCAATAGTAGAGCTCGGGGCCTATTTTCAGCTGATTTTCACTACGGTTCTTTTAACAAGGCTGAAAATCCGGAACTTTCTGAAGCGACATCCACTTGCTAAGCAGAAAAAAATGCCGAATCATGTTATACTTTTGGGAAGGACTTAATTAGGAAAAGGGTGGATCAATGAAAGTTTTACATACTGCTGACTGGCATATCGGTAAGAAGCTGCATGGCTATGACTTGTTGCCAGATCAAGCATACATTCTTGATCAAATACTAAAAATCGCCAAAGAAGAAGCTGTGGATGCTATTGTCATCGCCGGTGATCTGTACGATCGCTCAGTGCCTTCTGAAGATAGTGTGCGGTTATTAAATCAAACGATCGCTGATTGGAATTTGACCGAACATTTTCCATTGTTCGCTATTTCTGGTAATCATGACAGTGCCACACGATTAGCGACAGGGGCGCCATGGTTCAATCAAGCGAATTTTCATTTGCATACGCGTTTGGAGGAGGCGTTTACTCCTGTAGAAATGGGGAATACTCAATTTTATCTATTGCCCTATTTTGAACCAGTCGATGCACGGATATATTTTGAAGATTCGGACTTGCGCACGATACAAGCGGCGATGCCGAAAGTGATCAAAAAAATGCAGGAAAGCTTTGATCCAATGAAAAAGCATATCTTAGTGAGTCATTTTTTTGTCGCCGGCAGCAGCAAGACAGATTCGGAAACCAAGATCGAAGTTGGCGGACTTGATGGTATCAATGGCAGCTTATTAGAAGATTTTGATTATGTAGCATTGGGCCATCTACATGGAAAAGATGCGTTGAAAATGGTGAACGCTCGATACAGCGGTTCGCCGCTAAAATATTCTTTATCGGAAAAGGATCAAACAAAAGGCGTTTGGATCGTGGATACATCAACGGCTGAGTTTTCCTTCCGTGAGCTGACCCCGCTTCATGAGATTCAGGAGCTGCAGGCTAGTTTCACGGAATTATTGGATCCAAAGTTTTATACTGAGGTCAATCGTGAAGACTATCTATCGATCTTGCTAGAGGATCGTGCGGTGATTCCTAACCTGATGAATCAATTGCGCCAAGTCTATCCGCGGATCATTCAAGTTGAACGGGCTAACGGCTTTGAGACTTCTGTCGAAACCCGTTTGAAATCAGAAAACATTAAAGAAAAATCACCTATTGCTTTAACCGAGGACTTCTTTATCGAGGTTTCGCAAAATGAATTGACCACCAAGCAAAAAACGTGGATTGAAGAAGGCTTGCACATGATCCTGAAAAAAGGAGGCGCCGAGTAATGCTTCCAAAGAAAATCATTATGGAAAATTTTGGTCCGTTTCTTCACGAAGAAGTGGACTTTGAAGAAATGTCTGAGGCACCGTTATTCCTGATCAGCGGGAAAACGGGTGCGGGGAAAACGACGATTTTTGATGCGATCACCTTTGCCTTGTATGGCGATGCCTCAGGAGGCGTACGCTCCTCCAACGAGATTCGCTCCTCCTTTGCCGAACCCACCGAAGAAACGCGCGTTCAGTTTATCTTTGAACATCAGGGGCGAAGCTATTCCATCGAACGGTGGCCGAAACAGACATTGGCCAAGAAAAACGGCAAAGGCGAGACGACAAAAAATCAGAAGGTCCAATTGAGTATTTTTGATGATGCTGGTCAAGAAGCGGAAGCCTATACGAAGGTGGATGCTGTCAATGAAGTGATTTATCAGATTCTGCACCTGCAAAAGGATCAGTTCCGCCAGATCGTGATGCTGCCGCAGGGAGAGTTTCGAACCTTTCTGAATGCCAATAGCACGGAAAAGGAAACCGTGCTGCGCAGCTTATTTGGAACCAACTTTTATCGGAATTTTACGGATGATTTGAAATTGCAGAAGATCGAGCTGGAAAAATCGGTCAGTGAATTAACCACCCGAATCGACCAGCTATTTCAACAAGTGACCGCTGAAAACGGGGCAACCTATGAGGAATCATTGAATCTTGCCCGCGAATATCTAGTAGCAGAAGAAAAAGAGCTTAAAAAAAGTCAGACCGAACTACTAGAAAAGCAAACCAAGCAAAAAGTACTTCAGCAGCAATTGCAAAAGGCACAAGATTTAGCTGAAAGTTTCCATCAAGCACGGGAAACAAACCAGCAGCTCCAGCAATTGGTAGAACGACAGCCGGAGCAGGAGGAAAAGAAGCAGCAATTAGCAAAAGCAAAAGAAATCGAAAAAATCCGTCCAGCTTATGAACGAACACAAGAACTAGAAGCGCAGCAGCTTCAACAGACGCGTGAAGCAAGTGAAAATCAACAGCGTTCAGAGGAGCTGGAGCGGCAATACTCAGACTGTCAAAAGCAGGTCGCTGAGTTTGAACAGCAAAGCACTGCTTGGCAGGCAAAAGAAAAAGAGCTTCAAAGCCTAGAAAATCTTTTACCATTAGTAAAACAAAAAGAACAACTAGTGAAGCAAAAAGCGGAATTAACAGAGAAGCAAACAACTCAGCAAACGCAATTATCACAGATTATCGAGCAAGTAAACGCGCATGAAAAAGAACAAAAAGCGCTAGAAACGAGACTAAGCACCGAAGAGACCTGGCAAAATCGTCGCTATGAAGAATTACAATTGCAACAACAAGTGGTGCAATTAGAGGATACAGCGAAAAAGATCTTTGATCAGCAGGAAGAGGAAGAAGAACAACAAATCAAATTGGCGCAGCTGGTGGAAAAATCCAGCCGCACAAGCAATCAATTAACAAGTGAGACAGCGGACTATAAAAAACTGAAAAGTCAGTGGGCTTCCGCTGAAATCGCACGCTTGAGTATGGATTTGCTGCCGGGGGAACCTTGTCCAGTCTGTGGTTCAAAGGAGCATCCGAATCCCGCTCAGCACAGCGAGCTGTCAACACATAACTTGGGGCAGCTGCAGGTGGCGCTTGAGACGCAAGAAGCGCGCATCAAGCAATTAGAATTGATTCGCGATCAAGCGGATGCTCAGTATGATGTTGCGATAAAAACCTTTGATAAATTGCAGGAAGAACGAGAAGCGGCACAAGCAGCGCAAGCACAGCGGATCAACGATCTTCAAACCATTATTAATGATTATTATCAGACAGAGATCGAAGCAGAATTATCGGAGCTTTCCGAGTTTCTCAAAGAACGTCAAAAAGAGACCGCCGATGCATTGGCTGAGCTCGCAGAAGCGAAGCAAGATCTACAAGTGATGACAGCAACGATTACGAATGATCAAGCGAAAAGAATTGAAATCGAGGCTGCGGTAAATGCTATAAAAGGTGAAATACAACTATTAGACGGTCGCTTAGCTGGTGTGGAGGAACAAACGGCGGATTGGCAGCTGCCGACATTAGAAATGCAGATTTCCGAACTAACGGAAGCACTCAAAGACTATCGTGAACGCCTGCAAGCACACCAAGCGGCTATGAAGGAACTAGAGCAGCAGCGAATTCGTTTACAGGAAAATCAAAAACTGTTGGCTAAACAGCAGCTTGAAACTGCTGAAAACGTGAAGAAATATCAAGGGCTGCTGGACAAACAACTGGTTGAAGCAGATTTGCACATTGAACAATTAACAGAAGCGCCGATTGATCTCTCATTGTTAGAAAAAGAGATCACTGATTTTGATCAACAACTTCTAGTTCTCAAAGATCGTCAAAAACGATTAGCAGAGACGATCAAGGATCAAGCGGAGCCAGAGCTGGAGCAACTACAGAATCAGACAGCAGAATGCGAAGCTGATGTAGCTGAATTTCAACAGCTGCATTACGCCAAAGAAAACCAGCTGAAGCAGCAACGTGAACTGATTGAAAAAATCGAAGCCTTGCAGGAGCAAAGCAAAGAACAGCTGGATGAATTGAGCCAAATGCTCCAGCTGTACCAAACACTAAATGGTGATAATCCACAAAAAATTAGTTTGGAACGTTATGTGCTGCAATGGTACTTAGCTGAGGTGCTACAAAGCGCCAATCAGCAGCTGAATCAATTAACCAAAGGGCGATATCGCTTTGAATTGAAGCAGGAAACAGGCCGTTCGAAAGGCAATACCGGATTAGAGATCAATGTCTATGATGACAACGCCGGAGCAACACGCAGTTCCCATACCTTATCTGGTGGTGAAAGCTTTATCGCTGCTCTATCTTTGGCATTGGGCTTGGCGGAAGTGATCCAGAATCAAGCGGGCGGCGTCGCGATTGAAGCCTTGTTTATCGATGAGGGCTTCGGCTCATTAGATGAGGAAGCGCTGGAGATGGCGATGGAAGCATTAGAAGGCATTGAGAATGCGGGGCGGATGATCGGCATTATCAGTCACGTACGAGAATTGAAAGAACGGATCCCACAACAAATCATTGTGGAAACTAGCGGGACGGGACGCAGCAGTATTCGTTACCAGCTAGAAGGATGGAGTGAAACGTAAATGAGATGGAGTATTCCAGAAAAAGTGATCGAACGCGGCAGAACCTATTTGAAAGAGGGGCGGGTCTTATCCGTTGAGGCAGATCCTGCTCGGCGTGTTTGGCATGGTGAAGTATTAGGCAGCGAACTTTATCTGGTTGATTTAGATGGCAGTGGAAAAGAAAATGATATTTGTGCTTGTCCCTATTGGGAAGAACATGGTTATTGCAAGCACACCGTCGCAGTCGAATTGTACTTGCGAGAAAAAGGGTTATCCCGGGTAATCAAACCTGAGACTGTGTTGCCGAAAAAAATGGAAAGCAGTGTTTCTTTTGCGGACCTGTTGAATCAAGGCTTCTCACGCTTGGAAAAAGAAGCTGAGCCGCTGCAATCCTTATTCGTAGAATTTGTGGTGGAGGCGATCCCGACGAATCCCTATCATCCTGAACTGGATGTGTTGGCAGTATCGTTGCGCATCGGCAGCAACCTGAACAAACGCAGCTACATCGTGAAAAACTTATACGACTTTTTACATGCGTATCAGACGGATTCAGCTTATACCGTCAATAAACAATACAAATTCCAAATCGAAGCCGGCGCTTTTGATCCAAAATGTCGTGATTTAATTGAGGATTTAGTCGGTGTTAGCGAGACCTATCAGTTATTAGGAAAAGCTGGGCTGCAAGTCAAAGGGAAATTGGACAAACGTTATCTCCTGCTGCCAGTTCATCGGATTCAAGAGCTGTTAGAGGCAATGGAGAAAACCGAAAATTTAAGCATCAAACTGGGCGATAAAACCTATTCGGAAGTTCATGAAGGACAAGAATTACCGTTATCTTTCAATTTGGAGAAACGTGGCGAAAATGACTTTGGTTTGACGATCGAGGATGGCTTTACGAACTATTACAGTAACTATTTCTTAGGTTTTGTCGAAAATTCCTACTATTTATTGACCCACGAACAACAGGATACGTATATCACCTTGAAGCAATTGATGAAACGACTAAAGGAACCAGTGATTGCTTATGAACAACGTCAGCTTTCACAATTATTTACCGATGTTTTCCCATACCTACGAAAAATCGGACGAGTGATTGTGTCAGACGATGTGGCCGAGATTATGAAGGAAGAACCTTTACGGGCGGTCGTCATATTCCGCAAGATCAAAGGCATGGTTAAGGCAGAAGCGGAGTTTCATTATGGCAATGCTTATTTCTCGACCAATGAAGCTCATCAGCCCAAGCTGCCAAATAATATTGAGATTCTCCGGGATCGAAAAAAAGAAAAACAGATTCTGGATCTATTTGACACCTATCGCTATCAAAAAATTGATACTGGCTTTGAAAAGAAGCTGCCAGTCAAAGATAATCTTTATTACTTCTTCAAAGTTGAAGTGGAAGAGTTCAGAAGATACGCGGAAGTTCGAATGGGGAAAAAACTGCGTCAGCTATTCTTAGATGGCGAAGAATTCCAACCAACGATCGAAGTTGATCAAGCAGGTTCATGGCTTGATATCAAATTCGACGTTACCGGAATCAATGATAATGAGATTGACCAAGTTCTAAATAGTCTGTTGCGGAAGGATCGTTTCTACACACTGGACAATGGAGAGGTGCTTTCTTTTGATTCGGAAGCCTTCCAACAAACCAGCGAAATGATCGGTCAATTACGGGAACGCATCAGCGCAAAAGATGGCTTGATCAGATTACCGAAGAGTCAAGGAATCATGCTGGAGCAACGCTTAAAGGATAATCCGCAGGCACAATTCAGCGAAAGCTTTACCGCGATGGTACAGGATTTGACACATCCTGACGATTATCAAGTAGCGATGCCGGATAATCTGCAAGCAACACTACGTCCGTATCAGGAAGCAGGCTTCCGTTGGTTGAAAATGCTAAGTGATTATGGCTTTGGCGGGATTTTGGCCGATGAAATGGGTCTTGGTAAAACAATTCAGGTCATCACCTTCTTATTAGCTGAAAAAGCGCAACAGCCGATCAAAGCACTGATCGTGACACCCGCAAGTTTAGTCTATAACTGGCAGGCGGAAATCAAAAAATTCGCTCCAAGCCTGAACTCTGCAGTCGTTTCAGGCAATCGCAGCGAACGCGAACAGCTGCTTGCGGACGCGGATGAGATCGTCATTACCTCTTACGCCAGCCTGCGTCAAGATATTGATTTGCATGAGGAACTAGGCTATCAATACATGATCCTAGATGAAGCACAAATGGTGAAGAATGCTTCGACTAAGACCTCTAGCGCTTTACGTAATTTGACGATTCCGCATCGCTTTGCCTTGAGCGGTACACCGATTGAAAATAATTTGGAAGAGCTGTGGTCATTATTCCAGACTGTTATGCCGGGCTTCTTCCCGCCGATTGGACGTTTTCGTCAGATGGCAGTCCCAGAGATCGCTAAGATGATTCAGCCGTTTGTTTTACGTCGTGACAAAGACACCGTGCTACAAGAACTGCCAGAACGGATTGAATCAAATGTTTTGAGCAGCTTGACTGAAGAGCAAAAGACGGTTTATCTGGCTTACTTAAAACGCATGAAGCAAGAAGTCGATCAAATGGATTCTGCGACATTCCGAAAACAACGGGTAAGCATTTTGGCTGGTTTAACTCGTCTGCGTCAGATCTGTGATGATCCACGTCTATTCATGGAAGGGTACGAAGGCGGCTCTGGCAAGCTGGATCAAGTCAAGGACCTGATTCAAGCAGCGAAGGAAAACGGTCGTCGTGTCTTGTTGTTCTCGCAATTTACCAGCATGCTTTCTATCATTGAAGAAGAGTTTGCGGAAGAAGGGATTACCAGCTTCTATTTGCGAGGCAGCACGAAAGTTTCAGATCGGCTGAAAATGGTGGATGCCTTCAACGCTGGCGAAAAGGATGTGTTCCTGATCTCATTGAAGGCCGGAGGAACTGGGTTGAACTTGACCGGCGCGGATACAGTCATTCTCTATGATCTATGGTGGAATCCTGCAGTAGAAGAACAGGCTGCCGGACGTGCTCATCGTATTGGACAGAAGAAGGTCGTTGAAGTGTGGCGGATGATTGCTGAAGGGACGATTGAGGAACGAATGAATCAGCTTCAGCAGGAAAAACGTGAACTGTTCCAAAAGGTCATTCAAGGCAATGAAGAACAAACCAATAAGCTTACCGAAGAAGATATTCGCATGATCTTGAGTTTAGGTGAGTAAGATCAAATAAAAACAGGTCCTCAGCTCAAAATGAACTGGGAGCCTGTTTTTTTAAGGATTTAATTCTGCAAACTATTTTTGATAGTAAGAGCCTCATTTAGTTCTTTGAAACTAGTGATTTCTTTGTCATAAATCGCTGTTTGGCCAGTTGGGATTTGTCGATTTTGATGATTGAACCACCAGACCGACCAGCCAGCCGCCTTGGCACCAATGACATCGTTGTCGAAGCTGTCACCGATGTATAAAAGGGATTCAGGCGCTAAGTCCAATCGTTTTTCCATCAGATGAAATATTTCTGGATCAGGCTTTTGAATTTCAACAGCATCAGAAATGATGATTTTTTCTGAAGTGATAAAACGCGTTAATTGTAAAGCATTGAGCTTATTTTGCTGACGCCTAACAGGCCCATTGGTAATTACTCCCAATGGAATTTTTTGCTGATTCAAGAAGTTCAGTGAAGCAACGATTTCTAAAGGCAAAGAAATCATCTGTAGCGCGCGATCATAAGCTGCTTGAAAGGAATCCAGCTCAGGATCGTCTGGAAGAAAGTTAAAGTCTTCCAATGCAAGGCGAATTCGTTCATAACGCATCTTTTCCAAGGTCCATTCTCCGGTGATCGATTTCATGTAATGGAGATCGCTGTAATGGCGAAAACGAATAAATAATGCATTCATCTTACTTTTTGGAAAGGCTGGAAATAGTTCACTGATTGCTGAAGCAAAGGGTGCTTGTTGTTCATATAAGGTATCATCTAAGTCAAATACGATTCCTTGAATCATTTACTCACTCCTAAATTTTGAATATACATATTATAGCAAAATTTTCTGATTTTTATTTAGGCGGAGCAAAATAGTAGCACGATTAGATAAAAGTTGTTATGTTATTCGTGCAGTAGAATAGTGAAAAAAACATAGAGATCAATCAATCAAAAATATTCCTGTAAAAAAAAATAATGATTGAAAAGACAAATGATCGCAAAAATCTAGGGACTACCTATTTTTTGATAGTCTATAAAATTTTTGGTTTCTTTTGAACATTTGAAAGCTGTATCTATTTTTAATGTGTTTTTCAAACAAAGGAATTGGTACAGAAAAATGACTAAGAGATTAAAATAAAATAACTATAAAATAATAACAAGCGTCCTTTAATTATGATCCTTTTTTAGAATAATTATAAAAATAACTTGATATACAAAGTTTTATGAATCCTTTTTTTAAATTACCAAACTTTATTTTCTCGATTTCTTTAAAAATAAAAAAATTCTTTATTTAGAATGAAATTAAAAATTTGGCCAAAATAGATTCGATATTAATACAGTTTTTCATTCTGTTATACTACTGGTTTAAATGAGGAATACGCCATTGTTTTCTCATCTTAATGAATTTGAATAGCCGTGAGGCTTCTATAACGACGATTTAAATTAAATAACACTAATATTTGCAAAAAAAAAGACAAGCAACTCTTTTTTTTGTTACCTTTTTTTTGTATAATAGAGACAGATAGAAGGAAGGCAGTATTACCTGTTACAAAAATTGAGAGTCAAGAAAAGGAGTGATATGCATGTTAACACTATATACTTCCCCTAGTTGTACATCATGTCGGAAAGCACGTGCTTGGCTACAGGAACATGAGATTCCTTATGTTGAACGAAATATCTTTTCTGAGCCATTGAACATTGATGAGTTGAAGGCCATTTTACAAATGACTGAGGATGGGACTGAAGAAATCATTTCAACCCGTTCAAAGGTTTTCCAAAAGTTGAACATGGATTTAGATGAACTGTCACTGAAGGAATTGCTAGACTTAGTAAAAGAGAACCCTGGATTGCTGCGTCGTCCGATCATGATCGATGAGAAACGTCTGCAAGTTGGTTTTAACGAAGATGAAATTCGTCGTTTCTTGCCTCGTGATGTTCGCCAATATGAATTACGTCAAGCCCAATTAATGGCTGGATTATAGAATGAATACCCCGTTCAGACGGGGTATTTTTTTTTGTCAGTTCCGCTTTTCGCAGTTCTACATTGCGTGAGGATTGATTTCAAGTTTTTTACTTTTCTATTGACCAAGATGTATAGTTGGAGCGTATGCGTACGAAGATAAAATCATTTTTCATAAATTTCAAAAAATGAATTCCTAAAACTTATAGATGCGACAGCGAATGAAGAACTTTTCTGAAGAAAACTTTTGGAAAAGTTTTTTACTGGGCTCATAAAGCTAAACAACTTCGAGTATGATGGGGTGACGGGGTTTAATGAAAACCATTGATTGCGGGGTTCTTATGAAAAGAAGGCCTTCACCTTTGTTTATAGGATTTTAATAAAATTCGTCGGCTTTCTTTACTTTTAGGCGGAATCAGTTACAATGAACATATAATCTATCTTTAAAGTGAGGTGTGCCAAGATGGAGATGGAACACATCAATGAGAATACGATCCGAGTCATTATCGAGAACGAAGATTTAGCCGAACGCGGGATTACTTTTTTAGATCTACTAGGAAATCATCGGGAGATCGAATCTTTCTTCTATAGTATCTTAGAGGAAGTCGATATCGAAGATGAGTTCAAGAGCAGCGAAGCGGTGACTTTCCAAGTTCTTCCGAAAAATGACGGATTAGAACTATTTATTAGTAAAAACCTGACGCCTGAAGACCTTAATAAAATGAATAATTCGACAGAGTTTGAATCAAGCGATTTTGATCAATTGATTCGTCAGCAAATTTTAGCCAACTCTGAAAGTCTTGAAGAAGATGATAAAGCTGATCGCTTACGGGTTTTTCAGTTGAATAGTTTTGAAGACATGATTGAATTAGCAAGCTATCACTTTTTAGATGAGGCCTGGTGTGATTTATATCTATTGAATGAGCGATACTATTTGCAGGTTTACTTTGATCCTGAGATTTTCGGCGAGTTTGGATTAGCCGATGTAATCGCGGAGATTTTAGAATATGCGCAAGATTCTTCTGTTTCAACAGAAATGTTGGAAGAGTACGGAAAACTTTTGATGCATCGGGATGCAATTGAAATTACCCGAGCTCATTTTAACTAAATAGTTCAACAGCCACCGTTCATTAATCTGACGGTGGTTTTTTCTCTGATTATATGTTGGTACAAGACGTTTAGCTGGTTGATATGCGAAACGAAAATAAGCCTCATTTTTCCGCTTTTTGGAAAAATGAACACCTTAATAAGAGCTAGCTGTCAGTTCAAGTCCGTTTTGTTTGAACATAATTATGAGCTTGAGCACTCGTTCATAGTTTTCTAAATCTTTAATTGCCGCTTTTTTAAACTAAACCAAAGTTATTCCCACCTCAGTTGCGTATCTTTTTACGAGGTGAGGAGAATGTTGTTTGCTTACACAGAGGAAAAAGAAATGATCAGTGCTTCGGAGATTGATGAGAATAAGAACTGCTTTTGCCCAGATTGTGGGGGGCGCTTGGTCCGAAAGGCTGGGAAGATCAAGATTCCCCATTTTGCTCATGTTCAAAACACAGAATGTCATGGTCTGAGTGAAGGAGAAACACCTGAACATTTGGCTCTGAAGCAACTCTTTTATCAATGGGGCAGTCGTTTTGAGAGGGACTGGCGAATCGAAGAACCATTATCAGATTTGCCGCAACGTCCAGACTTGTTGCTGGACCGGTTAGCGGTTGAAATCCAATGTTCACCGTTGAAAAGTTCTCGTCTGGAAGAGCGGATCGTTGGTTATTCTCAGAAAAATTATCAAGATTGGTGGTTGCTTGGAAAAAAGCTATGGCCCAAAGAGAAGTTCAGCCAGCTGCAAAAACAATTTTGCTCCTTTGATAAGGATCGTGGTTTGCATCTATGGTTGTTGGAAGAAAAGCAGCTTCGTTTGCTATACCATATCCATGAGATTGATGGTCTAGTATATTGTGAGGAACGGTGGACTAGCTTCTCGCAGCCATTGAAAGAAATTCTTCATTGCTCTGTTTCCAAACGCCCACCTCATCTTTTTCCTACTATTAAAAGTGTGACTGAAAGAAAGCAAACCTTGAGCCTCAAGCTGGTTCAAAGCAATGCAGGAATCCGCGATTTGCAGCATTATTTTTATCAAGAGCGGAGACACCTGTTATATTTGCCGGATTGGATGTATTTTCCCAGCCGTTACTTCTTTTTTTATCAAGAAGATCTTCTGGTCTTTCGCTATTTATTCGAAAAAGAGAGGAAGAATGCTTCGCTGATTTTCCAGAAATTTTTGGATTATCGTCAGGCGAATCAAAGAGAGTGGCTTTTTTATCGAATCGATCAGCGAGAGATTTTGGAGCGGCTTTATCTTGAAGCGATCTTTTGTCAAAGAAAGGCTAAAGTTTCATCAGCCTAGCTGCTTTTGAAAATACTTTTTTCTAAATTGTGGTAAGATTGAATGTGATTAACAGATGTTAGATCAATTATTCTAGAGAAAAATTACCTTAAAACGAGTTAGGAGTGTTTTTATGAGTGAAGCGAAACAATTGCCAAAACGCCAAGAAGTTCCTGTTGAACTGACTTGGGACTTAACGAAAATTTTTGCAGATGATGCTGCTTTTGAGGAGAAATTTCAAGACTTATCAAATGAATTAACCGAAGTCGATAAGATCAAAGGAACTCTAGGTCAGGGAGCAGCTGAATTTTTAACAGCGATCGAATATGTGTTAGATATTTATCGCAAGGCGGAAATCATTTATGTCTATGCCCATTTGAAAAATGATGAAGATACCGCAAATACAACGAATCAAGCACTTTATGCACGTGCTTCTAGCTTAATCGCCCAGGTCAGTGAAGCAGTCAGCTGGTTTGAACCGGAAATGCTGCAGCTTTCAGATCAAGAAATTTGGGCCTTTTTCGAGAATGAACCAAAGCTGGACTTATATCGTCATTTCGTAGAGCAGATTATTTCAGAAAGAGCGCATGTTTTACCAGCTGAACAGGAAGCTTTATTGGCAGGTGCTAGTGAAATATTTGGCAGCTCCGCGGACACATTCTCCGTTATGAACAATGCGGATCTAAAATTTCCAGTTGTGAAGAACGAAGAGGGTGAAGATGTCCAATTGACTCACGGTGTTTATGGACAATTATTGGAAAGTACGGATCGAACGGTTCGTGAACAAGCCTTTAAAGCGTTGTATTCTGTTTATCATCAATTCCGCAATACCTTTGCTTCGACATTGAGCACGCATATCAAAGGTCATAATTACAAAGCAAAGGTTCGCGGATATGGTTCTGCTCGTGAAGCGGCGTTAAGCGGAAATCATATTCCGGAAGATGTTTATGAAACACTGACGTTGGTAGTCAATCAATACTTGCCGTTGCTGCATCGCTATGTAGAATTGCGAAAAGAGCTACTGGGACTAGACGAGCTGCATATGTATGATCTATATACACCGCTTTTAGCTGAAGCTCCAATTAAATTTACCTACGAGGAAGCACAGGCTAAAGCCCTTGAGGCGCTAAAACCATTAGGTGAGGAATATCTAGAGGTTGTGAAAAAAGCATTCGCTGAACGTTGGATCGATGTTGTCGAAAATCAAGGCAAACGCAGTGGAGCCTATTCCTCTGGTGCCTATGATACCCAGCCGTATATTCTATTGAATTGGCATGATCGTTTGGATGAGCTTTATACCTTGGTTCATGAGATGGGACATAGTGTTCACAGCTATTTCACTCGCCATACCCAGTCATATGTTTATGGAGATTATTCGATTTTCTTAGCGGAAATTGCTTCGACGACCAATGAAAATCTGTTGACAAGTTACTTGCTGGAGACGGAAAAGGATCCAAAGATTCGCGCGTATATCATCAACCATTTCTTGGATGGGTTTAAGGGAACGATCTTCCGTCAAACACAATTTGCAGAGTTTGAACACTTTATCCATACTGAAGATGCCGCTGGAACACCATTGACCAGTGAATACCTCAGCAAGTTTTACGGGGAATTAAATGCGAAATATTATGGACCAATCGTTGTCAATGATGAAGAGATCAAAGATGAATGGTCAAGAATTCCGCATTTCTACTATAATTACTATGTTTATCAATATGCGACTGGCTTCTCAGCAGCGAGTGCATTGGCGAAACGAATCGTTGAAGCGGAACCAGATGCACTGGAAAAATACTTGGCTTACTTGAAATCAGGTAGCAGCGATTATCCGATCGAGGTCATGAAAAAAGCCGGCGTCGATATGACGCAGCCGACCTATATTGAAGACGCGATGGAAATATTTGCTCAACGCTTGGATGAACTAGAAGGATTAGTTGAAGAATTGAAGGGTTAGTCCCCTCATTAAATAGTTGAACGACCAACTGCTATCATCATAACGATAGTCAGCTGGTCGTTCTTTTTTGATCGTTGCGGACGTATAATCAGTTATTAATCATTCAATTATGTAATCACAAAAGAGCGAGTCATTCTTCACATTAAGTTAATAAAACATTTATTTTTATTAAAGTTTGATACTCTATAACTTTTTTTCAAAACTGACTGATGAAAATATAAAGTCTTCCATATGTGCATAGGACGGGGATTTGTTTTAGAAATCTTAATAATTTGGTCCCTAATATTCAAATAATTGAAAGAAATTTTACAATTGGAATTTCTCTTTTGATTATTATTATGCGAGAATTAGCATAAGTAGAGGGGGTGGATTCATAATGAGCAAACCGAACAAAAGAGACAAAATTGACTTGCTGTTAAAATTATCAATTGCTGTTATGTTTATTGTAGGTTTTCTAATTTTTATGTATCCATTCGTCGTTGATTCGATCAACAATTATATTGATCAGCAGCGCCTTGAAGAAGTTCAAGATAAGATGGAAGCTCGGTCAGAGGCGGAAAAGAAAAAACAACTGGCGAAGCTTGAAAAAGAAAATAAAAAATTGAAGACGATCATTCCAGGTGCCGGAAGCTTCGATGATCCATTTGAAACCTCTCTTCAGGGAACGAAGAGTCCCAAAAAAGAATACTTTGAAAAGCACATGATCGGTGCGGTCTTCATCCCTAAAATAAAGGTTAGTTTGCCAGTCTATGACGAGACAAATGATTTTTTGCTGGATAAGGGTGCGACTGTTTTACAGGGAACTTCATTTCCAGTGGGTGGAAAAGGGACCCATTCGGTAATCACGGGACATACCGGCTTACCGGAAAAGAAGCTTTTTACCGATTTGGACCAAATGAAAAAGAAGGACAAATTTTTCTTACATATAGAAGGGAAAAAATTAGCTTATCAGGTTGATCGAATCAAGATCGTTAAGCCTGATAAATTTGATGCGCTTAAAATCGAATTGGATCGTGATCAAGTTACATTGTTAACTTGTACTCCTTATGGGGTCAATAGTCATCGTTTATTAGTTACCGGACATCGAGTCGCTTATCCAGTCGAGGCGGCGAAGAAAATCAAAGAGACCGAAAAATACCATCGCCGACGTGTTTATTATTTAATTGCCGGCTGCGCCTTCTTCTCTATCATTTTCGCTTACTTTGTCTGGCGCAAGATCATCCTTTATCAATCGAAGAAACGCAACTATACATTTGTCTTTTATTTATACGAGAATGGGGAACCATTACCGGGTGTTCGGGCACTGCTTACTCAGAAGAAGGATGTTGTTCGATTTGATGGCAAACTTGTTCATACAGTCAGCGATGCATTCGGAAGGATCGAATTCAGAGACATTCCAGGCGGTGTCTATCGTGTAGAAACGGAAAACGGCTTGAGCGTCAAAGGAAAAGTCTGGCGGCTGAAGAATAAGAAATTTAAGATCCTGAATCGCCGTGGATACAAGAATATTAAACAAAAAATCAAACATTATATTATTGAAAGTAAGAAGGTGAGCTAGTGTGAAGAGATCACCTAAGCCTAAAAGCGCCAAAAGACAGATGCTCAGCAAAATTTTCATGATCTTAGTCTTCTTGGTTGGGGTACTCGTCATGATGTATCCTTTCTATATCAATGCGTTGAACGATTTCATCGACCAGAAGCGGATGGAAGAAGTTCAGCAGCAAAACAAGGAACAGAACAAAGAGCAGGTACGTGAAGCCAAAGAACGGATGAAAAAGCGAAATGAAGAGCTGAAAAAAAATGGTCTCGTACCTAAAGCACCGAAGTTTACAAATGATAATGAACGGAAAATTGTGAGCGATGACTATATCCGCAAGCATTTGATTGGTGCGATCAGTATTCCAACCATCGAGATCACCTTGCCTCTCTTTGATACCACCAATGAAAAGTTGCTGCAGGAAGGGGCGACTGTTTTACAAGGGACCTCTTTTCCGACAGGCGGGATGGATACCCATTCTGTTATTTCGGCTCACAGCGGGCTGCCTGAGAAAAAGCTTTTTACGGATCTGGAGGATGTGAAAAAGGGCGAGATCTTTGTCATTACGCTGTTTGAAGAGAAGCTGGCTTATGAAGTAGATAAGATTGATATTGTAGAACCAAAAGACACTTCAGTAATCAATATCGAACCCGGGCGCGACATCGTGACGCTGTTGACCTGTACGCCGTATATGATTAACAGTCATCGACTATTAGTGACTGGTCACCGAGTACCTTATACAGAGAAGATGGCGAAAGCTATTGAAAAAGCGGATGATGCACGGAAGCTGAAGCAGATATTGATCTTGGTCGGTATCGGATTGGCTATCCTATTACTCCTTTTTGGAATCTATCGTGCGATCCATGTGTATCTGTTGAGAAAACGGCTGTTCAATTTGAACCTACTGCGTACAGATGCTGAAGGAAATGTGTTGGCGGGGCATGAGTTTGCTATGTACACGAAAAACGGCAAACGACCCGTTCAAAGACATGGTATTCCGCTGATGGCAACCACGGATGAAGCAGGGCGTGCGCGGTTCGAAAAAATTCCAGGTGGCGTCTATTGCATCAAGGATAGTGAGGATGTAGGATTCAATGTCGGAATCAAGAAGCTGCGGCAAGACAAAATTAGTCTGTATTTGAAGAAAGAGCAGAGGAGTTATATCTTTACTAAAGATAATGTAGTTCAGATAAAAAAATAAGTTCATTGCCACTCGGCAATGAACTTTTTTAGATTAATGATAAATGATTGTCCATATCAGATTGTCTGATAGATGTATTTTTACTTTGTGATTCTAAAAAGGCTATCAATGATTCCTTCGTATTATATGTATTCAAGATATGATGGATCGTGTCGCAGCCTTCAATACGAATACCTGCGTCGCAATCTTTGCCGTAATTATAGATTACAGCGGAAGGGTGCGAAGTAATCTCCATATCATGTGCGATCTGCTGGTCGCTCAAGAATGCTTCCTGTACAAAAGCCGAATGCCGGTCTTCCAAAAACATTTCCAAGTCACCGCCAACTTTAGTAAACAGCTGGATCGCTAATTTTTTAGAATAAGGCTGCTTCTGCTCACCGACTGTTTTTTGCAGCTCGACTAAAAAGTCCCGTCCACGTTTTTTTCCTTGAAGCTGAGCTGCTTTGACATCAAGTGCTGCGGAATGAATCTCCTGAGATAACTCGGTTCGCAATTGCGTGTCCTTCTCGGAAGCACCGATGCGCTGCATAAATTCCGAGACTGTTTTCAAATTCATGATGGGTATCAAACGTAATTGAATTTTCATGTCATATTCTTGAATCAAATCGATAATTCGCCGTTCGATCGATAAACATTTTTTTCCGATCGGATTCACAAACAAATAAATCTCAATCACAAAAGTCCCTCCATTTCTTTATTCAGCTCTTGCTGGGCGGCTACAGCACGAACAATTTTATTTTGTGTTTTACGGTAAGGTAGATCAAACTTAGCCAGTAGCTGTATGAACGCTGTCTCATCAAAATGAGAGTTGGGCACTTCCAATTCCAATTCGAAATCGTGATGTTCGCTATACCAGCTTTCATCCAAAGCCAGTTTTCCTTCAGATATCATAAATTCTGCCCGCTTTGTGACTAGTTTCCCAATCAAGTGCAAGTCGGATAATGAGACGGTTAACGTTTTAAGCCGTTCCAAAATCTCAGCGGCTTGCTGGGCAAATCGATCTTTAGATAAAGCTTCATCTACTTCATTTAAAGTTAAGGGATCGGTGACTTCTAACAATCCGATGGTCTGAGGGATCTTCAATGTCGCCTCTGCTTTATCAGCGAAACGGCGAATCCTTAGCCCCATGCCATGTTGCTTCAATTGGAAATCAGCCGTATCAAAGTAAAGATTGGTTTGTGTTACAAATTGTTCATCTGAAACATTGTAGTAATGTAACAGTGTTCCGTACTCACTTTGTGTCAACATACTCTTGAATTCGATTTCAATTTCTTTGCTCAATCCTATTTTACCTCTGATCCTAGAAAATTCCTAACATAAGATATCCTCACATATAATAACCTATATAGTCAAACAATTAGAACGAATTCCATGAAAATGTTAGTATTTTGTAATATTTGATAAGGGACAAAAATGTGGCAATTCTTTCTATTGAAAGTTTATGATAAGATAAGTAAGGAATGGAAAAAGAAGCGAGGGATATGGAATGGAGAGAGACTGGGATACATTTCTTGCGCCTTATGAATTGGCAGTAGCTGAATTAAAAATTAAATTACGCGGATTACGCAAACAATACCGCACGAGCGGAGATCATGTGCCGATCGAATTCGTAACAGGACGCGTCAAGCCGGTTGAAAGTATTCTCAATAAGTCAGAGTTGCGGGGAATTTCGTTGGATCATTTAGAAGAAGAAATGTCTGACATGGCTGGCATGCGTATCATGTGTCAGTTTGTAGAGGATATTCCTTTAGTCGTAGAAATTTTGCGCAGACGAAATGACATGAAGATCATTCAAGAACGGGATTATATCACGAATCGTAAGGCTAGCGGATATCGTTCCTATCATTTGGTAATCGAATATCCGGTGCAGATGCTGGAAGGTGAGAAAAAACTACTGGCAGAGATTCAAATCAGAACACTTTCAATGAACTTTTGGGCGACGATCGAGCATTCGATGAATTACAAATATAAAGGACAAATTCCCGAAGATATTCAAGAAAGACTATTTCGTGCGGCCGAAGCAGCTTACCAATTAGATGAAGAAATGTCTAGTATACGCGGTGAAATTCAAGAAGCGCAGCATGTATTTAATCGCAAGGAACAGAAAAAGGAAGTGAAAAAGCATGGGGCTACGGATCGGAATCATCCATAATCAAGAAGAAAAATCAATTCGAGTATTGCAGCGTCTCAGAGGATTATTAGCAGAAAAGGATGATTTGGAAATCGTGGAGCGCGACCCGGAATTAGTGATCACTATCGGTGGTGACGGGACATTATTGTCAGCGTTCCATCGCTACAATCATCGACTAGATGAAGTACGTTTTCTAGGCGTACATACGGGGCACCTTGGTTTTTATACGGATTGGCGAGATTACGAACTGCCTGAACTGGTCAATAGTTTAAGTGCTGAACAAGGAAAAAGCGTCAGCTATCCGCTGTTGGATATTCTTTTGACCACAACAGATGGGGAGCAGAAACACTTTTTAGCGCTGAACGAATCCACGATCCGAAAGGGCAGTCGTACGATGGTTGCGGATGTCTACATTAAAGAAGAATTATTTGAGCGGTTTCGGGGTGATGGGTTAGCGATCTCTACTCCGACCGGATCGACTGCGTATAATAAGAGTGTTGGCGGCGCGGTGGTGCATCCCAGCATCAATGCGATGCAATTATCAGAGATTGCTTCACTGAATAACCGTGTTTTCAGAACACTAGGCTCACCAAGTATTATTGGCTCTCATGAGTGGATCGAGGTTCGGTTGAAAAGCAATGAGCAGCATCTGATTACCATTGATCAGTTAGATATTAATAGTAAAGATATTACATCGATCAAATACAAAATCGCTGATGAACGGATTCATTTCGCTTCGTATCGGCATATGCACTTCTGGCATCGGGTAAAAGATGCCTTTATTCGAGAGGATTAATTTTGTGGAATTTAAATGGACTTATCAAGAGCCGACCAGCTCGCTTGTACGGACTTTTCTAAAGCGTCAAGGAATCTCAAAGAAACTGCTGGCGAAAATTAAATTTCAAGGCGGAAAAATTTTAGTGAACGAGACAGAGCAAAACGTCTTGTTTTCTTTAAATACCCATGATATTGTAACTGTTGTGATTCCAGACGAGGAACCCCATGAAACATTGTTAGCAGATGATGCTCCAATCGAGATTGTTTTCGAGGACGAGCACCTTTTAGTTGTAAATAAACCAGCGGGAATCGCCTCGATTCCGGCGCAGTATCATCCGCGGGGAACGATGGCGAATCGAGTTAAGGCCTATTATGTGGCACAAGGCTACGCGGACCAGGTGGTGCATGTCGTTACCCGCTTGGATCGCGATACTTCCGGCCTGATGCTCTTTGCAAAGCACGGCTTCGCCCATGCAAAATTGGATCAAAGCCTGCAGCAAAAGCTGTTTGTCAAAAAATATCAAGCTTTGATTTCCGGAGAAGTAGAGACTTTGCAGGACCACGGGAATATTTCTTTACCAATCGGGCGCGACCTGTCTTCCTTGTTGAAGCGGCAAGTCATCGAAACCGGACAGAAAGCCGAGACAGAATACTGGCTGAAAAAGCGAAATCAGATTTGTGCGTTAGTCGATGTCCAATTACATACCGGACGAACCCATCAAATTCGGGTACATTTTTCAGCAATCGGTTGTCCATTATTGGGTGACGAACTTTATGAAGGCGCAATGGATCTAGGAATTGAGCGGCAGGCATTGCATTGCTATTCCTTATCATTCCCTCATCCTTTCAGTAATGAGCGTCTATCCTTCGAACTGCCGCTAGCCAATGATATGGCGAAGATAGCTGAAATGATTTAAAGAGTGAGTCTATGAGAATTTGCATGAATTAGAATAGTATTCGTGCCGAGAATCAAACTATTTTTTTCTTTGGGAAAAATAGTACATTATCAAGAAGTAGGTTGCCAGTTCTACTTTTCGCAGTAAAAAAACAAGCGAGCAGATATCTAGATATTTAATTAGTAATTATTTCGTGCTGTTTAGCAGAATGGTATCCGGGTCGAAAATAAGATTAATTTTTTCCTTGAAAAAATTAATACATTAACGTGAAGTAGGTGAGATTGATGGATGAAAACCAAGAGGAGCTAGAAGTACATTTCCAACAATTACGGGAGGAACTGGATCAGAATGATATACAGGCGTTTCGTGATCATTTTTTGGACTTGCATTTCTATGATCAGGGGCAATTTTATCAATCTTTGAATCAAGAAGAGCGGCAGCTCGTTTATTCTTATCTATCACCAAAAGAATTGGCAGATATGTTTGACGTTATTGAAGAAGACGATGAGCATATGGATGAATATCTAAATGAGATGCGTCCGCAATATGCTGCTGATATGTTATCCGAGATGTATACGGATAACGCGGTGGATTTACTAAATGAGTTGGATAAGAAGCCGGTGGCGAAGTACTTGAGTCTGATGGATTCTGAACACGCCAATGAGATTCGCGAACTGCTTCATTATGAAGATGATACGGCTGGATCGTTGATGACGACCGAGTATGTTTCGCTCGTTGCGAATCAAACGATGCGTTCAGCCATGTATGTTTTGAAAAAAGAGGCCCAAATTGCCGAGACAATCTATTATACTTATGTAGTAAACGATGACAATCAATTGGTTGGCGTAATCTCGCTGCGTGATTTAATCATTAATGATGATGATGCGATGGTCTCTGATGTGATGAGTGAACGGGTGATTTCTGTTCATGTAGGGGATGACCAAGAAGATGTCGCCCAAACGTTCCGTGATTATGACTTCTTGGCATTACCAGTAACAGATTATGATGACCATTTGTTGGGAATCGTGACGGTCGATGATATCATTGACGTAATCGATGATGAAGCAGCTAGCGACTACTCTGGTTTAGCCGGGGTCAATGTTGAAGAAGTCGATGAAAATCCTGTCAAAGCAGCTTCACGTCGTTTGCCTTGGCTGATCACTTTGCTGTTTCTTGGTATGACGACAGCGACGTTGATCAATCATTACGAAGCACTCGTCAGTAAAGCAAGTATCTTAGCGGTATTTATTTCTTTGATTACAGGTACTGCGGGAAATGCCGGCACGCAATCATTGGCCGTTGCTGTTCGACGGTTAGCGATTTCTGACGATAACGATAAGAGCTTCGGCAAGCTGATCATTGGTGAAATCTTAACGGGGCTAGTAACAGGTCTGGTGACGGGCGTAACCATCTTCATTATCGTGGGTATTTGGAAACATAATTTTGTTTTAGGTTTTGTGATCGGAACTGCGATGATGGCGGCGATCACTGTGGCGAATTTAGCGGGAAGTTTGATACCGATGGTGATGGAAAGAATCGGTTTTGATCCGGCAGTTGCCAGCGGGCCCTTCATTACTACCTTGAGTGATCTGACCAGTGTATTGATTTATTTCAATATCGCTAGTCTCTTTATGGATCGCTTCATCGGGTAATAAACAATTGAGTAGGAAAAGACATATGCTGAAAGTAGTGAGAAAATTTTGAAAAAAGCTTATGCCATTATTATCCGTAACGGATTGATTCTATTAGTCCGACGGCCGGGGATGCCTGTTTGGGATTTGCCTGGGGGCGACCTTCTGCCGAATGAAAATGAACGCGAGGGAATCCGACGTTTGATTAAGGAGCAGCTTTCCTTCGACAATAGAATCGAAGATTTAATCGGGATTTATACGAAAGAGTTTCGCGATGAGATCACCTATGTTTATAAGGTTCAAGAAATGGTCTCGCAAAGTAGAATGGAGTCGCAGGATTATGTGGCCTTCAATTTCTTTGATCTCCACAATCTGCCATTGAATGTTTATCCTGAACGGCATCGTCAGATCAGAGATTATAAGACGGGAAGATACCCTGTACGTCTACGCTTTAAAACGAATAAATGGGTGTTCAAGTTCACTAATTTTATCAAAGAAAAAAGAAAATGATCCGTATGCTGTCATACGAGTCATTTTCTTTTTTCGTTTAGGCTGGCATATCGACGAACGAGATAGTCACAGAAAAACTCTAATGGGTAGTTGCCGATCTGCACATAATTAGTGCTTGTCACATTGAAAACCTGATCAAAGAGATTCGTGATCAGATTCTGGGTATGTTGAGTGATCAGGATTGAATAAGCAGGACAGTTACTGATTTTTGTGATCAGCTCGACATGACTATTCAAAATCGATCCATAGGAGGAAAGAACAAGAATCACGCTGTTCTCGTCTGCTTGCTTGATCGCCTGCTTTTGCAGCTCTTCTGTTTCGGGAACATTGGTCAGTTTATTTGATGCGATGAAAGCAGTCTGCATATTTCGTGCAAGCTCTAACGTAGTAGTATAGCCAATAAAAATCACCTTGTCCGCCTGCTGGATTTTTTCGAGCAGTTTATCGACCGCGGGATAATCAATCGTTTTGAGAATATCCTGCAAAGCGAGTGTGATTTCCGTGGCGTAGTCTGCTAAAAAGGCGTCGGGGCGATCTTGTAATTGTCGGAAGTCGGACTCCTTCATTCGCAACGAATTGTAGCTTTTCATTTGCTCGTTGGTGTTTAGCAGTTCTCGCAAACTAGAAAAAGAGGGAATATTGAATGCTTGGCAAAAACGCGTCAAGGTAGCAGGTGAGACAAAGCAGCGTTCGGCAATTTGCGAGATTGTCAGCTTCTGGATTTCCTTTTGGTGAGTAAGCAGATAGGTAATGATTTTTGCATAGGTTTTATCAGGATCGTGTCTATTTAAATAATTGAAAAAGTCAAAGATAGTGGACATATGAATGCTCCTTTAGAAAAATATTGTGGTAGTTCATTTTCGGGTTTGCGAAAATGAAAAGCAAAAAAGAAAATGGCAACACAAAAGCGAAATTGGCGTCGCACTGCTTTATGCTACACTAAATGAGTAATGATAATTATACACTATTCGTTCA
>NZ_JCAFYN010000009.1:0-102135 GCF_059374735.1 Enterococcus sp. GPZ-007
CTTTTTTTCATCAAAAAGGATGTGTATCATGGAAAGAAAATTACAATATTCGCTGGTATCGACAGTCGCGTTTAGTCTCTGGGTGATCTTGTTGAAATACAATCTGGTGGAAAAAGCAGTAGTGTAAGATTTTTCTTGCCGATCAGAGCAAGCACTCCTCCATTAATTTAGAATTATTTCAAAAATAAAATGATTTGCTAATGAAACGCCAGAGCAACCCTGCTATAATAGAAAAAATATTTACAAAAGGGAGCGAAGGAAGTGGATAAAAAGGCATTAAAGCGATTGATCGATGTAGCAGCGGGGCGTGAACCGGCTGATTTAGTTTTAAAGAATGCAAATGTGATTGATGTGTACCAAGCACAAACGATTTCTGGAGATTTGGCGATCGTTGATGGAAAAATCGCTGGAATCAGCGGCGAGTATCATGGGAAGGAAACGATCGACCTAAAAGGAAAATTTGTGGCTCCGGGATTTATTGATCCCCATATCCACGTGGAATCTTCCTATGTGACACCGGAGGAATTTGGCCGGTTGTTGGTCCCTCACGGAACGACGACCGTGCTGGCTGATCCCCATGAGATTGTCAATGTGCTAGGTTTATCAGGCTTGGATTATATGGTGGAGGCGGCGAAAGAGACCGCTCTGGATATTCGTTATATGATGCCTTCCTGTGTGCCGGCAACGAATATGGAAAATGCCGGTGCAGTGGTGGAAGCAGCAGATATGATTCCCGCTTTTGAAAAGCAGCAGGTTGATGGATTGGCGGAATTCATGAATTTTCCCGGCGTAATCAATGCTGAAGATGCGGTGTTAGATAAGTTGTTAGCGGCAAAAGCTCGGGGCTTGCGGATTGATGGTCATTCACCGATGGTCTTCAATGAGGAGCTGAATGCTTATGCGGCGGCGGGAATCGCCAATGATCATGAGTGTTCAACGGTCGAAGAGTTGAGAGAGCGGATCGCTCGCGGGATGTACGTCTTCTTACGAGAAGGCTCGGTTACTCAAAACCTGCGGACTTTGTTAAAAGGTGTCACAGATAATAATTATCAGCGCTGTGTCCTGTCTGCGGATGATTTGCAGGCAAAAACGATGCTGGAAAAGGGACATCTGGACAACAGCATTCTCATCTGTATCGAAGAAGGCGTATCACCATTTCGGGCGATTCAAATGGCGACCATTAACGCTGCGCAATGCTGCCAGCTGAACGATCGCGGTGCCATCGCACCAGGATTGAGAGCTGATTTGGTGATTTTCTCTGATTTGGCTCAACTAGAAATCGAAGCGACCTATATTGCGGGTGAGTTGATCGCTGAAAATGGCAAGTATTTGCCAGCGGTCAAACGTGTTGCCACTGAAAATGTGCAATCCAGTGTCCATATTGATAAATTCCAGCCGGAACAATTGACGCTGACTTTGACCAGTGACAAAGCCCGCGCCATAGAAGTGATTCCACAAGAGGCTTTGACCAATGAAGCGATTGTTTCTATTAAAAGAGATGCACAGGGCCAGTTCGTTTATGACCCACAGCAGGATGTGACCAAGATCGCGGTGATCGAGCGTCATCACAATACTGGCAATGCCTTTGTGGGATTATTGAAGGATTATGGCCTGAAAAAGGGTGCGATTGGCTTATCGATCGCTCATGATTCCCATAATCTGATTGTGACAGGAACGAATGATGAAGATATGGCTGCAGCTGTTCAAGCACTCAAGAAACAAGAAGGCGGCGTAGTGCTGATCGAATCGGGAAAAGTCATCGGCAGTATGGCGTTGCCGATCGCCGGATTGATGAGCGACCTGACCGGCGAAGAAGTAGCAAAACAAGAAGCCGAGATCAATCGTCTGGCACATGAAGTATTAGGTGTGTCGGAAAAAGTTGATCCGATCATGACGCTAGGCTTCATGTCCTTAGCGGTGATTCCGAATCTGAAGATCACGGATATTGGATTGGTCGATGTGACGAAGTTTGAAGTCGTGCCGGTGTCGGTGGAAGACTAATAAAAAAGTTAGGCAAAAGATCCTCAAAAGAATCTTTTGACCTAACTTATTTTTTTGCTTTAAAGAGTGCTGGTAAGAAAATAAAGAATGAAAGAATCAGTACGCTCGCCCCAATCGTTAACAGTAAATTCCCTAAGTTCATCTGGGATACGCTGGCGATGTTGCCGTAAATATTTGTCAAAATTACTGCTAGACTCACAAGTAAGGTGGCGATAATTGCTTTTCCACGTTCTCCACGTTTTTCAAAATGATTAATCACTGAATAAAGTCCCCAACCCAACAAAACAATCGTAAATGTATCCATATTTAACAACTCCCTCTCTTTGATGTATTTATCATACCAAGGAATCGAGCAAGAAAATACTTACGAAAGAGTGGGTAAACTTACGATCGTGAAAGGTTCAAATGAAGAACTGAAAATTGGTACCGATCATTTGTTGACTAGGGCGGTCTATTAAGAGAAAATGTTCACAAATAGAGTATCTTGTTTAAGAAGAGCTGTTTTGTCAGCTCCGCATAGTCTAAATTTAGAAGGAGTGGGAAGATGGTACGGATAGCGGTTGATATGGACGAAGTGATCGCGGATTTTATTGCAAAGCAATTAAGACTTTTCAATGCTGCAAATGGAACGGAATATAGTGAGCAAGATTTAGCTGGTACAAAGCTGCGGCTAATGCACCCGGACCAAGCGGAAAGTATTCAAGTGATAGTAAGCGATGAGAGCTATTTCGCAGACTTGCCCGTGATGGAAGGTGCCAAGGAAGCACTGGAAAAATTGGCAAAGAAGCACGAGATATTTATTACTACGGCGGCAATGGAGTTTCCAACCTCATTCGATGCTAAATATGCTTGGCTGAAGGAGCATTTCAGCTTTATTCCAGAAACCAATTATGTTTTCTGCGGCGACAAATCAATTATTTCCGCGGATTATTTGATCGATGATCACATGCGGCATCTTGAAAATTTCCAAGGACAAGGCATCCTCTTCGCCGCCGCCCATAACTATTATGAAACCTACGAACCCAAAATGAAAAATTGGGATGAAGTGTATCGTTATTTTGAGGAGAGGTATTAGTATAATGGGTTGAAGCAGCACTAACATTCCTATTTACTTCATAACGTTTGGTCCAGCACGAAAAAACGGGTAGCGAGATACTCGTTTTTTCGTGCTGTTTAGTTATAGTTACTCCAGAGCATTAAAATGTAAACGATCAGCCGTAAAATTCCCCATACTAAATAAACCTTGTCCTCACGGCTTTTTTGATAAGAGTGAACGTTTAGAAAAGTCGGTGAACATCAGGAAACGTCACTTCTTCTTTCTGTTTCTCCAGCCTAAGAACCGTTCGAATTTCTTCTTCCTCTTCCTTGCCTCACGCTCTTCTTTGATCTGTTCCTCTGTCTTGCCATAGCGTAGGCTAGGAGTATCTAGGGGCTCAGGATGCTTGACTACCTTTTTGGCAGGTGGTTTCTCTGTTGTGGTTGGATTTGGTGCGGCAGAGCAGCTCTTTAGCTTAGCTGGCGGAGCTTCCTCTGGCAGCGAGAGCAACTTGTTTGAATTTGTGGCGAGCGATTTTTTCGTGCTGACAGTGGCTGATCCTGAACTTGGGGCTTTTTGAGATGTATTGTTTTCTTTATTAGTAGCAGCTTGCGATTGTTTGATTGTTGTTGGCTCAGCAGAAATTTGGGCAGAAGTCGCCGCTTTTGGTTGAGCTGCGGTTACTTCATACTCGACATCGGTACGAACTCGTTGACTTTTATAGGTCATGCATTCCGTAAACCGACGAACGCCAGCAGGAGTCTCAAAAATCGTCAAGGTCGTCATTATTTTCAATAACTCAGCGACCTCAGTCTGGTCTTTTTCAGAGTCTTTCGGGATTTTTTTCGTATTAGACAGAGTCCAAGTGTGTTTTTTCCCGGAGGCGTCCATAAACACCGAGACGATTTTGAACTGTTCTTCGGATTCTTCTGCTTTTATCTGACTTCTCTTCATCAAGAGTTCATTATATAAACGAGTCTCCTTGGTAGCTTCACGAAAATGTTCCTCGTTTTGAAAAAGGCGTGAGATGACGCTCTGCCATTGTTCTTCACTAAAGAATTTCTGGAAGTAAACAGCGTGTTGACACAGGACGTCATTGGGTTCTGAGGTAAGGAAGATCTGATGGATCAGGCCTACGACCAGATCAAGAGAATAGTCTCCGACACAAAGAGCCTCGCGTAAAAGAATCGAAACAAGGCACTCTACAACTTCCGCGGCATTGCCTGTTTGTTCATATGATGTATGAATTCGTTTCATGAGATTTTCTTTCTTTGTTCCAAATAGGGTTCTCTGTCCAATTTTCACGTTAACTAAAGTCATTTAATCCAACCTCCAATTTTTCATTTTCCAGCAAGCGGTTACATTCTTATCCACAGCGATAGGATAACACGTATTTTTTGGAAATTGAATAGTAAAACGTATATACCTTTATACTTTATTTTTTATAAAACTAGTGGGTTATGACTTTTATAACAGATATAATGGAATAAATAAGTTTTGGTTTTTAAATTATAAATAACAATAATTTGAATATTTATTATAGAATAAAAAGAGGGAGAAGATTATTTGATTTTTTCAAATCTTTCTACCGATTTAGCTAGGACGATTGTTAAAATTATGACAAAAAATTATCGGCAGTATCGACAAAAAAAGTTCCATTTTTATAAGATTTCTAATTGATTTCAAGCTTGTTTTGCTAATGCTGATTGAAAAACAGCAACAATTTAAAATAAATCAAAAAAAATGTACAAATATTTGGTGGATGCAGATGAAGTGAAAAACCATTAGAAAATTTATATGTTCATAGGTCAAGCTTCTTGAGTTAGGGGCCTTATTTTTAATTAGTGTTCTTATTTAGTGAGAACTTTGGTAAACTTTTAGTAAGCGGTTACTTTTCTAGGAGGAATATTATGAATAATTATGAAAATGCTGTAAATATTGGTTTTGATATTGGGATCGCTTCGGTGGGTTGGTCTGTTTTAGACACACGCACTGGGAAAATCATCGAGACAGGGGTAAGCGTATTTCCAAGTGCTTCTGCAGCAAAAAATGTCGAACGTCGAGAGTTTCGTCAAGCAAGGCGCTTGATAAGAAGACGAAAAACACGATTAAAGGATTTAAGATCATTGCTTGAAGAAAATAATCTTACAATCAGTGAAAGATTTGTTTCAAATCCATATGAGTTACGTGTGCGTGGATTGAAAGAAAAATTATCAAAAGAAGAATTGGCAACCGCCTTATTTCATTTGGCTAAGCGCAGAGGAATTAGTTACGCTTTGGATGATGTGGAGGACGAGGACAGTACGACTGGTTATAAAGAGAGTTTGTCCAAGAACAAACTATTATTGAAGGAAAAATTTCCTGCTGAAATTCAATTAGAGCGGCTACAAAAATTCGGTAAAGTTCGCGGACAGGTTAAAAATGAAAGCTTAAATCAAGTATTACTAAATGTCTTTCCAACGACTGCGTATTTGGCTGAGACTAGAGCTTTATTGGAAAAGCAAGCAGAGTTTCACAGTGAAATTACCTCACAATTTATTGAAGAAGTGTGTACTCTTATTGAACGCAAACGAGAATATTCCAAAGGGCCTGGAAAGATCAACTCGCCGAGTGATTACGGCATCTATAAAACGAACGGTGAGGTACTAGAGAACATTTTTGAAATTCTTATTGGAAGAGATAGTATTTTTCCAGATGAATACCGAGCGGCAGGAAGCTCATATACTGCTCAATACTTTAATGTTCTAAACGATTTGAATAATTTACGGATTGATTCTACTGAAGATGGAAAATTATCAAAAGAACATAAAGAGCAAATTATTCAAGAGTTGAAAGGCGCGACTAAAAAGCCCAATATGATGAAGCTGATCTCAACTGTCACTGGAACGAAAGTAGAGAATATTAAGGGATACAGAATTGATCGAAAGGATAAGCCAGAATTTCATACGTTTGAAGTCTATCGAGCAGTAAATAAAAGATTTATGGAAGAAGATATTGACGTAACCACTTGGCCTGTCGATTTATGGGATCGCCTTGGATATATTTTGACACTCAACACAGAAAAGGGAGAGATCCGACGTTCGATAGAAGAAAGATTATGTCCAGAATATGCATTTTTATCAGGAGAAGTGGTACAACTTATTGTTGATAATAGTGGTTTGTTCAAGGTAACTAGTCAAAATAAATGGCACCGTTTTTCTTTGAAAACCATGCATATACTGATTCCAGAAATGGAGCGTACTTCAAAAGAACAGATGACTATTTTGAATGAAATGGGATTACTGAAAGAGCACAAACGGGATTACCATAGTAAACAGCGAATCAACAGTAAAGATGTCTGCGCGGATATCTATAATCCTGTGGTCAGAAAATCTGTTCGACAAACGGTCAACATCTTTAATGACTTATTTAGAAAGTATCTTAACATCTCTTATATAGTTATTGAAATGCCAAGAGAATCCAATGAAGAGGAAGAACGAAAAAATAAAAAAGACTTTCAAAAGAAAAATGAAGAAGAGAAAAATGATGCAGAAAAGGAATTTTTAAAGCTTTCAGGAGTAAGCGAATCTCAGCTAGAAGCTCAGTATAGAAAATTTAAACAGCTAAGAACAAAAATTCGGTTATGGTATCAGCAAGAAGGAAAATGCCCATATTCAGGTAAAACAATCCGAGCAGATGATCTATTCTTCAAAAGTAATTTATTTGAGATTGACCATATCATTCCGTTATCTGTTTCATTCGATGATGGGCTTAATAACAAAGTTCTATGTCTATCAAGCATGAATCAAGAAAAAGGACAACAGACACCCTATACCTTTATGATTCATGGAAAAGGTCAAGGATTTTCTACAATGACAGCAATGATTAACGCCAACAAACGAATGAGCTCTGCGAAGAAGCGCAATCTGAAGTTCTCGGATAATTTAGAGGATATCGATGTTCGTAAGAGATTTATCGCTAGAAATTTAGTAGATACACGTTATTCATCGCGAGTACTCTTAAATGAATTTCAACAATTTGTTCAAAGCAAAAAATTAGATACAAAAGTAACAGTCGTTCGTGGGAAATTCACCAGCACATTAAGAAATAAATGGCATTTAAATCTTGAGAAAACACGGGATACTCACTATCATCATGCAATTGATGCCTCAATAATTGCTGCTTCGCCAATGCTAAAACTTTGGAAACGTAGTGAAACAATTGTTCCAAAAAAAGTTGGAGAGAATTTGGTTGATACAGAGACGGGTGAGATCATTGGCAATGCCCTATATAAAGAAGAGGTTTACCAGCTACCGTATGAAAGATTTGCGGATGAGGTACGTAATCAAGAAAAAATCGTGAAATTCTCCCACCAGGTTGATAAAAAGATGAATAGGAAAGTAAGCGATGCAACGATCTATTCCACTCGATCTGCTTCTGTAGGTAAAGACAAGAAAGAGCATGATTATATTTTAGGAAAAGTAACTGACATTTATTCTGAGACTGGCTTTAAAAAGTTTAAACAAGTTTACGAAAAGAAGAGTCAAGAATTTTTAATGGAAAAAAATGATCCAAAAACCTTTGAAAAATTAGTCAATATTTTACAAACCTATCCTGAATTTGATGAAGTTATTCAGGACAATGGTACTGTAAAACAGGTTGCAATCAGTCCGTTTGAATTGTATCGAAGAAAAAATGGTCCTATTACTAAATACGCAAAGAAAAATAATGGGCCTGCAATTAAACAGGTTAAATATTATGACAGTAAATTAGGATCGCATATTGATATCACACCAGAAGAAACTAAGAATAGAAAAGTAGTTTTACAATCTCTGAAACCTTGGAGGACAGATTTTTATTATAATCATGAGACCGAAACCTATGAGATTATGGGGATTAAATATTCTGATTTGAAGTATGGTAGAAAACAACAATATGGAATCTATTTTGAGGATTATAAACGTATTATGAAAGATGAAAAAATCTCTTCAAAATCAGAATTTGTTTTTTCTTTGTACCGAAATGATCGTATTAAGGTTATTGATACGATCAACAATGAGGAAATCGAATTACTTTTCGGGTCGAGAACAAAACCAGCAAATCTCGGTTATGTTGAGCTAAAACCAATTGATAGAGCGAAATTTGGTTCAAATGAAGTGTTAAATGTTTTTGGGAAAGTACCATCTAGTGGGCAACTACAAAAAAATATTAGTAAAAAAGGCTTCAAAATTTTAAAGGTAAATACGGATTCTTTGGGAAATCCGTTTTACATCAGTAAGGAACGTGAGTCGCCCAGAGATATTCTTGACAACGCTTTCTAGCGTTGGTATGATTATCTTGTGAGCGACGGCTCACCCGTTACTGAATCTTTAAGAATCTACAAAAATAAGGCTTTATGCCGAACTTCCCATTTCTGAAAAGAAATGGGTTTTTTGTTTTTTTAGGAGGGATAAATATGACTTGGCGAATTGTCCATGTAAAAGAAAGTGAATTCATGAAGTTGAAGCTGGATAATTTAGAAATTTCTAAACGGGGTCAAAAATACTATGTTCCATTATCAGATATCAGCATTCTGATTATAGAGGGAAACACTTCCGTAACAACTAATTTATTATCCGCATTTACCAAAAATAATATTGCTGTTGTGATATGTGATGAAAAATATTTACCAACAGGATTGCTGCTTAATTATGGGAATTATCATCGTGCCTCGAAGCGAGCATTGCAGCAAACATTGTGGGATCAGCAATGTAAAAAAGAAATTTGGCAAAGGATTGTTGGTCAAAAGATCGTGAACCAAATTGAGTTTTCAAGAGTTAAACAGGTTTCGGATGATCGTTTAGAAATTATGGTTGATCTATACAACCAGTTAACTCCTGGGGATGAAACAAATCGTGAAGGACACGTCGCAAAAGTCTATTTCAATTCACTTTATGGTATGGACTTTACGCGAGATGATTATTGTTTACAAAATATTGCGATGAATTACGGTTATGCAATCGTTCGTGCGGCAATAGCTAGACTGACAGTTGGGCAAGGACTTATGACTATGTTAGGGGTTTTTCATTGCAATGAATACAATAGCTTCAATCTAGTAGATGACCTGATGGAACCCTTTCGACCGATTATGGATTACTGGCTAGATAAAGAAATTTATTCAAATCATGAGTATCTAAGTTATGAATCCCGTTTAAGGATTATTGATTTTTTAAATCAACCTATGCGCTATAAATCAACCAAAAGTACTGTAGATCAGGTGATGAACAAGTACGTGAATAGTTTTACAAAAGCGATGATGAATAATACCCCGCAAGAAATATACGAGGTTTCTTTGCAAGATTTTATGGAGGTAGAAAGATGAGGTATCAACAAATGCGTGTTTTATGTATGTTTGATTTGCCAACTGAAACCAAAAAGGATCAGCGGAATTATAGAAAATTTCGCAAAGAGCTACTAGCAAATGGGTTTGTGATGCTCCAGTATTCTGTTTATTATCGAATAGTTCAAAATCGTTCGGCAGGAAAGAAATTTGAAGGAATTTTGAAACGTATGACACCACCATCTGGAGAAGTTCGACTGCTATATGTCAGTGAAAAACAATTTGAGGAAATGCAACTTTTAGTGGGCAATCGGAGTCATCAAGAAGAAACAGTCGGGAACAATCGATTGGTGGTGATCTAATGCAAATTTCTTTAGAATATGAACACGGGAAATTTATCGATCTAGAATTGCGTGATGTAAACTATTTCTTAGGACCAAATCATATGCTAAAATGGAAGCTTTATCGTGGTATTAAACGATTTAGTACAGGTAAAAATCTTTCAGATTTAGAGGAACATGTATATGGAGATGATGGCATCGTCATATACTGTGATGAAAAGAAGATGAAGTCAAAAGATTTGCCGATTTATTATCTAGATTGCAGAGAAAGCTTTTTAAAACAGTACCAACAAGGCAAAGGAAATTTAATGGATAATGAAATTCAGTCGATGGAAAATCTTTTCGAAGTGAATCGTGGATTAGAGACAATAAACAACGAGTTGTTGAAATTTGAGATGCAGTTCACTGATCTGTTTAGGGAGAAATTTGCTTACGTTCAGCCGAATCTGAGAGAAATGAATTTTACTGATGTCACTAAATACTTTCTTATGCTTAGTTTTTATGAAAACGAAGAAACCTATCCAGTTGAAATGATGGATATAGAAAAATTAATCGATGATTACTGTCAATTATTGACCGGTGAGTTAAGAAGAACTCAAAAGATGACTTGGTTATGGATAAGCAATCCCAATGCGTTTATGTCTAAAAAGGTCTTTAGAGTATTTCTACAAAAATTAGGAAAAATAGCTAATGATAGTGGGTTATTAAAGATTTTTATACTCAGTGAAGATTATTTAGAGCTGAATTATCAAGAAAATGACATTGAGGCTACTGTTCTATTGTATGACGAGTATCAACAGTTGCCGGATTTTTCGATATTTAGAGAAACAATCGAGCGTCATTATCCTGATGAGATTAGTCAAACAGATGAAATCATGATTTCTCAGCTTTTTCGAGTTTTTCCATATGTTGGACAATCAAGGAGTGAGGAAGAAACTATTTATCTGAGGGATAAAGATGTAGTATTATTAAGAGTAGTTGATGAGTTACTAGGGTATGATCATTTTCCTGAATTTCAAGCCGGGTATCAACCAATGACGGCGTTAGAAGAAAAATTTCTCATTGACAAAAAATAGTAAACCAAAAGTGGAGACGTCCATTTGAGGTTTTTGTACTCTTAAAGATTCAGTAACGGTAAAACATAATATTAAGAAGTGATTTATAATGATTGGTTTTTGTACTCTTAAAGATTCAGTAACGGTAAAACCTCTTGGGGAGAACATAATTTATTAGGTGGGTTTTTGTACTCTTAAAGATTCAGTAACGGTAAAACTATTGCCGATTACACGGCACACCTAGCAAAGTTTTTGTACTCTTAAAGATTCAGTAACGGTAAAACAATGGATACTTGTATTCTTCGGAAATTCCGGTTTTTGTACTCTTAAAGATTCAGTAACGGTAAAACATACCTAAGCGCCGCCACTCTTCACCATTTGTTTTTGTACTCTTAAAGATTCAGTAACGGTAAAACGATGGGTTCGACTATGTATATGGTAAGCCGGTTTTTGTACTCTTAAAGATTCAGTAACGGTAAAACAAGCGTAGCGGATGAAACCGAAAAAAGAGCGTTTTTGTACTCTTAAAGATTCAGTAACGGTAAAACTTTCAATTCCCTATGAGAATTTGAATGTCGGTTTTTGTACTCTTAAAGATTCAGTAACGGTAAAACTGTGATCGATCGATTCAAGAATGGCCAGATGTTTTTGTACTCTTAAAGATTCAGTAACGGTAAAACAGGTACAAATAATAAGTGACTACGGAGGTTGTTTTTGTACTCTTAAAGATTCAGTAACGGTAAAACTTTGCTAAGTGAATTAAATGAAGGCGCGCTGTTTTTGTACTCTTAAAGATTCAGTAACGGTAAAACAAAGTGGAATTAAGGAGGGAATCAATTGAGGTTTTTGTACTCTTAAAGATTCAGTAACGGTAAAACTGTACCTATCAACATGAATCTAACAAAAAGGTTTTTGTACTCTTAAAGATTCAGTAACGGTAAAACAGGCTGGTATCCGCCTGTGGCATCTACATAGTTTTTGTACTCTTAAAGATTCAGTAACGGTAAAACTTTACGGACAAATCGGGTTACATCAAATCGGTTTTTGTACTCTTAAAGATTCAGTAACGGTAAAACTGATCTACTGTTTGAATGTTTCTTGGGCTAGTTTTTGTACTCTTAAAGATTCAGTAACGGTAAAACGTTCTTCTCGCTGCTTGGTTTCTTCCTCTTGTTTTTGTACTCTTAAAGATTCAGTAACGGTAAAACCATCTGTCGTTTCTTCCGTTGGCTGTATGAGTTTTTGTACTCTTAAAGATTCAGTAACGGTAAAACATATCAACGGCTAAGCTAAGCAACTTTTCTGTTTTTGTACTCTTAAAGATTCAGTAACGGTAAAACTTTACAGCATTTCGATTTTCGTCACCTTCAGTTTTTGTACGCTTAAAGATTCAGTAACGGTAAAACTAAATTCTTGAATCAAATAGATCCAAATCTGTTTTTGTACTCTTAAAGATTCAGTAACGGTAAAACAGTATTTGAGACCTTCAACTTTGTTTTCCGGTTTTTGTACTCTTAAAGATTCAGTAACGGTAAAACTGCAGTTACAAATTATTGGTTCTGGCACATGTTTTTGTACTCTTAAAGATTCAGTAACGGTAAAACAGAAGACGAAACCTTTCGTGACCTTGTAGAGTTTTTGTACTCTTAAAGATTCAGTAACGGTAAAACCAGAAAAGATGGTTGATCTCAGCCTATCAAGTTTTTGTACTCTTAAAGATTCAGTAACGGTAAAACCCAGATGCGTTCAGAAAACGTCGCAGAATGGTTTTTGTACTCTTAAAGATTCAGTAACGGTAAAACATGTAACTAATCCGGAGTTACAGGAATCAGGTTTTTGTACTCTTAAAGATTCAGTAACGGTAAAACAATATCTAGTAAATAGAGTTAAGCTCTTTGGTTTTTGTACTCTTAAAGTTTCAGTTATATAATTGCACACCAAAAAACGCAACCTCCTTCTCTTTCAAGAAAAGCAGGTTGCGTTTTTTTCATCTAATCTAATACTTCACCATTACCGGTGATAGAATCATCAGAGGCTTCTTCCTCTGGTTCTTCGTAGTGGAAGTTGGAGGTATCGTATTTGAAGTTGTATTTGTTCCCTAAGAAATACTTGGCGATATGAAGGGTGCGGTCGCTGGAACGTTCAAGGTTGGAGCTGATATCGATCAGCAATACACCGTCCGCGGCACGTCCTTCACCGTTCGTCATTAGCTTGATATATTTCTTCCGCAGCAATTCAACCAGCTGATTGATTTCTTCTTCACGATAAAGCATTTTTTGTGCTAGTTCGATATCGTCGTTTTCCAAGACCTGCAGCGCATCGCGAATATTTTTCAGCACTTTATCAAAAAGGAGCTCTAGATGTTCATCATGTAGTAAGAAGGTTTGACGGTTGTTATTAGATTTGGTTTTATTGCGTTTATCTTTGGCCCGTTGTTTTTCTTCAAGGGCAATCGATTCTTCAACGTAGCGAATGATGTTCATGGAATGATCACCGATCCGCTCAAAGTCTTTAGTAAATTCTAAGAGCATCGCCTGTTCCTGACTTTGTAAAGGAGTCAGATAGGTTGCCGAGATCTTTACTAGATATTCGGTTAATTCGATATCGCATTGATTGATGGCATCTTCATATTGCAGAACATCGTCACGCCATTCTTCTTTGGTATCGTTGTAGTATTTACGTGCCGATTTGACGGAAGAAAGTACGTAATTTCCCATTTGAATGACTTCGCCTTTCGCTTGTTCGATCGCCATCACTGAAGAGGTATGGATGATCGGTTCACTTAATGTGACTGGGCGAATGTTCAGATTCTTCTCGCTGCCAGGTACGATCTTCTTCACTATCATCTCGATCTGCGGAATGAACCAGAATTGGATCGCCAGATTTGAAAGGTTGAAGAGACCGTGAGCAAAGGCGAGCTGCATGGCGGGATTCAAGCCTAATGAGTCCGCGAAAAATACGACGACCGAAGTGAAGGGCGTCAATAAAATCGTAAATATCAGTGCTCCAACAAGGTTGAAGATTACGTGAGAGGCTGCGGTACGTTTAGCCGCGACACTAGCACCGAGACATGCGATGATCGCTGTGATTGTTGTTCCGATGTTATCACCAAAAAGAATCGGCAGGGCGGCACCTAAGGTAACACTGCCTTGCATGTATAACTGCTGCAGGATTCCGATCGTCGCACTAGAGCTTTGCAGAACCATTGTTAATAACGTTCCGATACCAACACCAAGTACAGGGTGATGGGAGACGTTAATCATCAATTGATTAAATTGCGGCAGCTCTTTCAAAGGATCCATGGCTTGTCCCATTAATTTCAAACCAAAGAACAGAGCGCCAAAACCAAAGAGAATCTGACCGATGGATTGCAGTGAATTACGTTTTGCAAAAAAGAGTAAAATCGCTCCGACACCGATGATCGGCAGCGCGTATTCGCTTAAATTAAACCCGATAATGAAAGCGGTAACGGTTGTTCCCACGTTCGCCCCCATGATGACACCAATCGCTTGTCTGAGGGTCATAAAACCGGCACTAACCAGTCCGACAGCTAAAACGGTTGTACCAGAGCTACTTTGAATCAATCCGGTTACAATGATCCCAGCTAAAACGGCACGAAAAGGCGTTGAGGTGAATCGATTTAGGATTTCTCTCAATCGGTTTCCGGCAGCTTTTTGTAAGCCGTCTCCTAAATACTTGATCCCGAAAAGGAAAATTCCCAGTCCACCTAAGAAGGTGAAAAGCATTTCTTGATAAGACATAATGCGTCCTCCGCTAAATTTTTTTGCATGCTACTACCAAAATAATAGATTCACAAGTAAAAAGAAAGTCTTTTATTTAAAAAAGCGCTAATTTTTTTGAAATAGTCCATTTATTCTGCCTTGAATCGAATTAAATCTAAGAGCAATCGGATAAAAGGAAGGAATTCTTTTGAATTTTTTAGCGCTTTCAGCTACTCTTAAAGTAGAAGGAAATTTTGTAGGATCGGATAAACGGGGCAATTTTAACAGAGGACGTGATCGGATGCTTTATGGAAAAAAAGATCGGCGGGAAGCAAGCTATTTGGAACCGATTTTTGGTTCAGCCAATGAAGATGAGGTGTTGCCATCGTATCATTTAGGGGAGAAATCGATCGAACCGCGGATCGCCTATCAAATGATCAAGGACGGTTTGTTAGATGAAGGGAACTCACGACAAAATCTTGCGACCTTTTGTCAAACGTTTATGGAGCCGGAAGCGGTCAAGCTGATGAGTGAGACCCTCGATAAGAATATGATCGACAAGTCGGAGTATCCACGGACAGCGGAAATGGAGAATCGCTGCGTGAACATCATCGCCGATCTGTGGCATGCGCGAGGACCGGAGAAATATATCGGAACCTCAACAATCGGTTCATCCGAAGCCTGTATGCTGGGCGGGATGGCGATGAAATTTGCTTGGCGCAAACGAGCGGAGAAGCTGGGTGTAAATATCCATGCGAAGAAGCCGAATTTGATCATTTCTTCAGGTTATCAGGTTTGCTGGGAAAAATTCTGTGTCTATTGGGATATCGAGCTGCGGGAGATTCCTATGTCAGAGAGTCAGCTATCATTAGATGTTGAAAAAGCATTGGAAGCAGTCGATGAGTACACGATCGGGATCGTTGGAATTTTAGGGATTACTTATACAGGTCAGTATGATGACATCAAGAAGCTGGATCAATCAGTCGGAGAGTACAATCAGCAGACGGAGCATAAGGTCTACATCCATGTAGATGCGGCATCAGGCGGATTGTATGCGCCGTTTGTCGAACCGGAGCTGGAGTGGGATTTCCAATTAAAAAATGTCATTTCTATCAATACTTCGGGTCACAAATATGGATTGGTCTATCCCGGTGTTGGTTGGGTCATCTGGCGGGATGAACAATATTTACCAGAGGAATTAGTCTTCAAGGTCAGCTATCTAGGTGGAGAAATGCCGACGATGGCGATCAATTTCTCACATAGTGCTTCGCAAATGATTGGTCAGTATTACAATTTTGTCCGTTTTGGCTTTGACGGCTATCAAAGCATCCATCAACGAACCCACGATGTAGCCGTTTATTTAGCAAAGGAGATCCAAAGATCCCGTCATTTCGAGATAATTAATGATGGCAGTCAATTGCCATTAGTCTGCTATAAACTGGCACAGGATGAGGATCGCAGATGGACGCTTTATGATCTGTCAGATCGGTTATTGATGAAGGGCTGGCAGGTGCCTTCTTATCCGTTGCCTAAAAATTTAGACAACCAAGTGATTCAGCGTGTCGTGGTGCGTAGTGATTTTGGCATGAACATGGCTCATGATTTTATTGAGGACTTAAAAGAAGCAATTAAAGAATTGGAACATAGTCACTTAGTTTTTCACGAGGAGATCGAAATAAAAAATTATGGCTTTACCCATTAGGAAAATCAAAGGAGGAGTTACAGATGAAAGTAGTTTTTCATGTTGATGAGTTAGGAATGATCAGAGAGGCGCGCCATGATATCGAGCACATCCTATTATCGGAACCCAATGCGGACATCGTGCTATTAATGAATGGCGAAGCGATCCAGGGATACTTGCTGCCGCGAGTGATCAAGTTTATGAAGGAGTATCCAAACATCACTTACCAAGCCTGCCATCATTCGATGCGAACCTTCCATGTCCGTTCTAAACAAATGCATGAGCAAGTCGAGATCATCGAGTCTGGTGTGATTGGTCTAGTTGAGCTGCAGGAAAAGGGATATTCTTATATTAAGTGTTAATTTCTACGCTACTAAATAGGAAAAGATTAAACTATAGACGACATTCGTTTTATCAATGTTGTCTATTTTTTTGCAATTGTTTTAAACGGAAGGATAATAAAGGGAATTACAGTATTGCTGTAAGGTAATGAGTCAGGTAATATGTGAACTTGCACACGAATTTTTCAAATCAGTTTATTTTTGCATTTTTAATTTGAAAAAGTTGCCATTTTAAGTAAAGGGCTTACATTGTATAGTTTTATTTGTAAGCGGGAGGTAGTTATGAGACAAGAAAAAATTGTTGAATACTTATATGCGAAGAAGCAAGCGATTGCTCCCAAGGCATTGGCCGCTGCATTTCAAATATCGGAGCGAACCCTCGCGAATGATATCAAATGGTTGAAGGAGATCGGTTCAACAGAAGGGTTTACCATCGAGCGGGTTCGTTCGGCAGGTTATCAGTTGAAAATTCTCGATAAGACCAAGTTCCGAATCTACTTGTCGCAATCAAAGCAGCAGGAGCAGGTGGACAACTCAAGTCCGCAGGAGCGAATCAAAAACATTGAGCTGCTGCTGTTGTTTCATGAGGAGTACATCACGATGCAGCAGATCGCGGAGTGGCTGGATGTCAGCCTGTCAACAGTCAAGGCGGATATCAAACAGGTCGAGCAGTTTTGTGAAGACTACGAGCTGTCACTTTTCAGCAAGGCCCATTACGGCTTGAAGATTCTGGGGACGGAAAGCAAAAAGCGGCGGGCGATTTTATATTTAATCCGTAACACTATCCATACACCGGTGCTGACGGAAAAATATAAAGAATTCAATTTCGTTTTTGACGAAGCTGATCTGCGGTGTTTTTTACAGGAGCAGCTCCAGAAGAATCAACTGAAGATCAGTGACATCGTATACGAGAACATCGTTCAGCATATTCGCTTACTGAGTTTTCGAATCATGCAGGATAATACGTTGAGTAATGATGAGGCTGAAGACACGACGATCATCGACAGCTACGATCGTTTGACGGAAGAGTTGGTGGCGTACTTAGAAGCAACCTATGAGCTGGCCTTTTCAAATGCCGAAAAGAATTATTTGGAAGAGCAGCTGCGGGGAAAATTCAATGTTCTTGAGGCGGCCGATGGGAATCAGCAGCTGAAACAGGCGATCGAAAAAGCCTTGGAGCATGTGGATCGTCATTACCATACAGCATTTCGCGAGGATCAGGATTTGGCGAATGCACTACTGATGCATGTGGCTCCGTTGCTGCAACGGTTGTATACCGGACACCAGCTGGAAAATCCGATCATTGAAGACATTTACACCCAGTATGCCAATGTATTCAATGTGGCGCTGGTCTTCATTAATGAGTTGAACAAAGACTTAGATGCAGATATCAGTAAAGATGAGATCGGTTATGTCGCCATTTATTTTGCGGCAAGCTTGGAAAAGCAATCCAACCAAGTGATTGATGATTATCAGAAAATCGCGGTGATCTGTTCGACCGGCGGCGGGGCGGCCTACTTATTGAAAGTCAATTTGGAACGGCTGTTCAGCAACGCCGAGGTTGAAACCTTTGCCTTAAATGAAATCGAAAAGATTGATACAAGCTTTGATCTATTGATTTCGACGGTACCACTTGAACAAAAGGATTTTGCGATCCCGATTATTTACACAAAAACGATTTTGAGCCAAGCGGAAATTACGAAGATCGAGAAGGATCTGAATCTGCTGCGAGAATCACAAAATAGAGTCTTCGATGTACATCAATTTATTCTCAGCTTATTCGATCCCAAGTGGTTCGAGATCAAAGAGCAGGCGAATGACTACCTGCATGTTTTGAAAAATGAAGGCGCTCGCTTGGAGGAACAGGGCTGGGTCGAAGAAGGGTTTAAACAAAGTGTTTTAAATAGAGAGAAAATGATCGATACGATTTATCAGCAAGGGATCGCCGGGCCCCATCCGATGGAGCAGATGGCAGTCAAAGAGGTCATCGATGTGATCCTGTTGAAAAAACCGCTGACGTATCGCGAAAAACAAGTAAGAGTCATTTTTCTGATCAACATCAAAAAGGATCACCTGAATCTGCATAAAGAAATCAGCCGTTTGATGATCAAGATGATGGATGATCCGCTGCTAGATACACAGTTAACGAAAATTGCGAGTTTTCAAGACTTTAAGTCTTATATGAAAAGCTTAATGAAAGAAGGATAACGAAATGAACGAGCAAGAAATGGATATTTTTAAAATTATTTCCGCGGCAGGTGATTCACGAGGATCCGCGTTTGAAGCGCTGCGCTTGGCCCGCAAAGGAAAATTCGATGAGGCAGAAGCAAAGATGCAGGAAGCCAAAGAAAAAAGCATCGACGCCCATGATGTGCAGACCAAATTGATCACAGGTGAGATCAACGGCGATAAGACGGAGACGAGCTTATTGATGGTGCACGCACAGGATCACCTGATGACCAGCATCTTGGCTCGTGATCTGATTGAAGAAATGATCGGTATGTTAAAGGAACAAAGCGAAGCAAAGGCTTTGCATTAAGATAAAAATTTAGTAGGAGGATTTTGAACATGAAAACATTACTAGTTTGTGCAGGCGGCTTCTCAACCACCATGATGATGGAGTCAATGAAGAAGGTGGTCAAAGAATCAAAAAGCTTGGACGAAAAGGACTATCCAATGGAAGCCATCGGAGTCGACAAGTTGGAGCGCTACATCAATGATTACGATGTGATCTTGGTTGGTCCGCAATTAAGCCACAAATATGATTTTATCAAAGGCGAAGCAGAGAAGGTTGATAAACCAACTGTTCTATTAACATCAGATATCTATGGTTCAATGGACGGTGCTACGGTAATGAAGCAAGCGTTAGTTGCTTATCGAAAAAATCAAGCGTTAAAAACAAAATAGTTAGGAGTGTAAAAAATGGAAAATCCTAAGAAACAGGGTGCTTTTGAAAAAGTAGAAGCATTTATCCGTAAAACATTGGTTCCAATTGCTAACAAGGTTGACAGCAATCCTTACTTAACGGCTATTAAAAAAGGAATGGTCGTGATGACTCCGGTACTGCTGTTGGGTTCGATTGCGGCAATCTTTCCATCGATTCCAGAGTTTATCAAAACGCAAGGGGTTGCGAATTGGTTTGAGAATTATGGCTATGTCTTTAGCATTATTTCTAAAGTTTCATTAGGTCTTGTTGGGTTATACGCAGTGTTGGCGATCTCTTATTTCTTAAGTGAACACTACAAATTGTATACCGTTGGCTCCATGATGCTCTCAGCGATTGCCTTTCTCATCGTGGCGATGGATGTTGATGAGAATGGGAACATCATTGCCGGCTATCTGGATTCAAAAGGACTATTTACGGCAATATTCGTAGCAATTATTTCTGTTAAGCTGTATCAGTTCTTTACGAAGCATAAACTGGTGATCAAGATGCCTGAAGGGGTACCGGATTTTGTTTCCAGTTCTTTCGAATTGATCACACCAACGGCAGCGATTGGGGTCTTGTTCATCGCTATACGTGCGATTACTGACAGCTTGTCTGGCGGTATCTTGCTGCCGCAGGTGATTATGAACGTATTGGCACCGGCGATCGGCAGCCTTGATTCATTAGGCATTATTTACTTGGTCTTAGTATTGCGTTTGGTTTTCTGGTTCTTCGGGATTCACTCAGCTGTATTGTCTCCGATCCTTTCACCGATCGCTGTCCAATACTTGTCAGAAAATATTGCTGCGCATGAAGCTGGAAAGTCATTGACACATGTAATCACAGGTGGAACATTATCTACCTATGCGAACTTTACTGGCTCAGGGGTGACGATCGGTTTAGTGATGGCGATGCTGATCAGCAAATCCATGCGCTACCGCAAAGTTGGAGCAGTAGCCTTACTGCCATCACTATTCGGGATCAACGAACCAGTGCTTTTCGGGGTTCCAATCATTTTGAATCCGGTCTTGATGATTCCGTTCATTTTTGGCGGTGCGTTAGTGGGAATGTTCCCAATGATCTGCATGAAGCTCGGCTTGCTGAACTTCCCAATCTTTGATCCGCCATATGTTCCGGTATTTATGGAAGGATTCCTGACCGGCTTTGACTGGCGCTCCATTATTATTCAAGTGATTCAAGTTGCGATGTCCTTTGGTTTGTATCTGCCGTTCTTCAAAGTCTTGGAAAAGCAAGAATTAGAACGCGAAGCATTATTAGAAGCTGAAAAAGCCAACTCTGTCATTTCAGATGACGATGAACAATATTTAACAGATATTGATTTCTAGCCAAAAGGGACAGTAATCACTGTCCCTTTTGCCATTTTGAGGGGTACGATAGTATGAAAATTGAAGAATTACGGAAAAGATTAGCTGAAAAAAATCTAGCCGGATTGCTGGTAACAGACAAGATCAATCGCCGTTACTTATGCGGCTTTACCGGCTCAAACGGTCTACTTTTGGTTACGGAAAACAACCTGCGCTTATTTGTCGATGGCCGCTATACCCAACAGGCTCAGCAGCAAACGACCGAGGTAGAAATATGTGAGATACCGGTTGGCGGAAGTCTGATCGAAACGCTGCGACCATTTGTAAAAGGGTTGTCGTTAGGCTTTGAAGCTGGAACGATCTCTTACCAAGCCTTTACAGAGTTTCAAGCGTTGATAATAGAGGTTAACGGTGAGTTAGTCGCAACGAAAAATTTCATAGAGGGCTTGCGAATGATTAAAACAGCGGAAGAAATCGCCGCAATCAAACAAGCCGCTGCGATCGCCGACCAAACATTGGAAATGATATTACCGATGATCCGCGTCGGAATGACAGAATTGGAATTAGCCAATGAAATTGACTACCATAGCAAAAAATTAGGCAGTGAGGGACCGGCGTTTGAAACGATCGTGGCTTCAGGTGCGCGTACTGCTTTGCCTCATGCCCATGCCAGTCAAAAGAAAATCACAGCTGACGAATTGATCATGATCGATTTTGGCGCGATTTATCAAGGCTATTATTCAGATATTACACGTACCTTTGCTTTTGGCGAGGTCCGTGAAGAGATCAAGGAAACCTATCAAAAAGTGCTGACCGTTCAAAAGCAGGCGATTCAAGCAGTCGCGTTAGAGAAAATATTAGGCGATATCGATCATACCGCGCGACAGGCTTTAGAACAGGAAAATCTAGCCCAGTATTTTAGCCATAATTTGGGGCATGGAATCGGGTTGTCTTGCCATGAGTATCCGGCTTTAGCACCAAAAGAAGGCTTACCCATTGAGAAAAATATGACCTTCACCATTGAGCCGGGTGTCTATTTGCCTGATTCCGAATTTGGTATTCGGATCGAAGATGACATCGTGGTAAATGAGGCAGGACATGCTGAGCTTTTGACGCATTTTAACAAGGAGTGGATGACAATTGACTGCGACTGATGAATTATTGATGAAACTATCCAATTTAGACGCTTTGCCAGGACAGGAAGCTCAGGTGCAGCAGGCGTTGCAGGACGTGATCAAAGAACCGTCTACGCAAGATGCTTTCGGCAATCTTTATTTTGGCGATCTCGCAACCAATAAAAAGAAAGTGGCGCTATACGCCCATATGGATGAGGTAGGCTTCTTCGTTCATCGTATCACGGACGATGGTTTTGTTTATTTCTATCCAATTGGCGGATGGTGGGGACATGTGATTTTAGGTCAGCAGGTCAGGGCGACCTGTCGCAAAAATGGGGCTGTTTTGGAAGGAGTCGTGGGAACACTGCCCAAAATCAGTCACAAACTGTCCGAAGTTGTTCCAATCAGTGAGATGTACATCGATTTTGGGGTACATTCAAAAGCTGAATTAGCAGAAGCCGGTCTGCAAATCGGGGATATGATCCTGCCGAATACCCAGGCCAAGAAAAGCTTCAATCAAAAGAAGATCATCGGCAAAGCCCTAGATGATCGGGTGGCTTGTACTGTGATGGCGCAGGTCAAAAACCAAGTAAAAACAAAGAATATCGAAGTCATCGGTGTTGGAACAGTCCAAGAAGAAGCCGGAACACGCGGCTCAAAAGTTGCGGCGGCACAGGTCAAAGCAGACATCAATATCGTGATCGATGTCGCGAACGGAAAAGACACACCAAAAGCAGCAGAATTTCCCAACCGTATTCAAGGTAAAGGCCCCGGTTTAGTTTTAGCAGATAAAACCGCACTGGGAAATATCAAGTTGCTAGATTACTGCAAAGAAGTGGCGGAAAAAAATCAGCTCCCGTGGCAATATGATTTGTTGGGTGGCGGCGGCACGGACGCCGGTTCGGTCCAATTATTCGCTGGCAAGCCAACTTTAGTTTTCTGCGTTCCGACTCGCTATTGCCACTCATGGAATTCCATTGTCGAGATTTCCGATGTGGAAGCGACGATCGATCTGCTATCGGCGGTAATTGGTTCATTGGATGAAGGAGGAATTAGCCTTGAGCAATTTTAATCAGCAGCGTTCTCGTTATGGTACCTATTCGACCCAGTGGGATTACGTTCAAGATCGTTTTGGTGAAAAGGACCTACTGCCCTTTTCTATTTCTGATACAGATTTTATGATTCCGGATGGGACGATCGACGTGTTGGATCAAGCGGTTACGCGCGGATTTTTTGGCTATACCCGCTGGAATCATTTGGATTATAAGGAGAGCATCAGTCGTTGGTTCCAACAAGAATTTGCTTGTCCGATTGATCCTGAATGGTGCGTTTATGCGCCGAGTGTGATTTACAGTCTCTCCGTTTGTATCCAGCTGCTGAGTCAAAAGGGTGATAAAGTCGTTACCTTCACACCCTGTTACGATGCCTTTTTCAATTGTATCAGCGGCAATGAGCGAGAACTGATCGCTTTTTCACTGACAAGCAAAGATGAACAGTTTTCGATCGATTTCACCGCATTGGAAAAAGTATTCGCGGCGGAAAAACCAGCGCTTTTCTTGCTGTGCAATCCCCATAATCCAACGGGTCGGGTGTTTACCGAGGACGAGCTTACCCGCTTGATTGCTTTATGTAATCACTATCAGGTCGCGATCATCAGCGATGAGATCCATATGGATGTGCGTCGACCAGGCAAAAAACATCTGCCGATCTTGACCTTTGCTGATCAGATCGACGTTCCAGTGGTGTTGCTATCTTCTGCCTCTAAAACATTCAATACACCGGGGCTAGGCGGCTCTTACGGAATCTTTTCTGATGAAACGCTGCGGGAAAAATTCTTGAGTATTTTAAAAGGACGCGATGGCTTATCTTCCATTCCATATCCGGCTTTACTGGCGACGATGGATTGCTACAACAATCAGAAAAAATGGGTGGAAGAGCTGAATCAGACCATTGATGAGAATTTCGCTGAACTGAAAAAAATCTTAGCCGACGATCCGCGGATTCACTTTGAGATTCCTGAAGCAACTTATCTTGGCTGGATCAATATTGAAAATCTGCCATTTACAATGGACGAACTCCAGCAGGTTCTAGTCAAACAGGAAAAAGTCGCCATCATGAAAGGCGAAACCTATGGCAAAGAGGGTGAGCACTACTTGCGTTTCAATCTAGGTGCACCCAAGGAAAAGATTATTGACGGCGCGGAGCGGTTGATGCGGGCGATACGATATTTAGATGAAAGATCCTCTTAGTTGAGGGTCTTTTTTAGTTTGGTGCTGAAAGTGAGATCAGCATGTTATATTTAAAGATACATAGTATAAACATTAGCAAGTTTATCTGAGTGTTCAGCGTTCTTTTATTCCAACACTTACTTTTTTTGGTCTACTTGCGAAATCTGGAGCGTGATACATTAAGGATGAAGGTGAGGATGATAATGACTAACGATTATATAGACAGTAAACAGCGGAAATTTTTGATTATCAAACGTTTGCTGAAACAAGAACATCTCAGTTATCAGCAATTATCAGAGGATTATTATGTTTCTCGAAGCAGCATTGCGAATGATATTTCTTATATCAAGGAGCTATTCGCAAAAGAGGATTTAGCTTTGAATTTTGACAATTCAGGGACCTTTTTTAAAGGCTCCGAGGTTCAAATACAAAAGATCATGAAGCGAATCGTCCTCAATCAGCTGAATAATGAAGAATCGACTGAGCTTTTTATCGATGAAAAGCTGATGGATCAGGTCTCCCATGGATTTTATCAAGCTTTGAATGAAAAGCAAATCGAGATTCCTGAAAGCTACACACAGAATATTATTGTTTCTATTATACTAATTATTCAGCGAGCAAGGGAAGGACATCATATCCATTTAGAAGGCACGAATCAATACGGGAAATTTTTCCTGGAGTTTGATAAATACCCATTGGTCTATGGTCTTTTAGACGAGCTGCAGGAACAAAAAATCTATAGCTTTTCGCAAGAAGAAATTCAACATCTAACCTATTTGATTGTTGGAAGCGGTCTGCGTTTCTTCATGAAGGAGGATGCGATCCCCTTTGCTTTTCGCGGAAAGGTTCGCTACCTAATCCAAAAAGTTAGTGAAGGGATGCAAACGGATCTGACCCAAGACGGGCGCTTGGAGGAAGATTTAGTGGTTCATTTGTATCAGCTGATTTTACGGTTGGAGGCACAATCCTCTGTCATCAATCCGCTGATTGATGAGATCAAACAAACTTATCCTGCTCTGTATGGTGTGGTCTGGTTCGCGATCGCCGATTTTTGCAAACCATATCAAATCGATCTATCTGATGATGAAGTAGGCTTTGTCAGTATCCATTTTCAAGCAGCGCTGGAACGAGTTAAAAAAATGCATAAGATTCTCTTTGTTTGCCCGAATGGGATTGGTACAAGTTCCTTTGTTTCGGCGAAGATTCGCAGGATTCTGCCTGATATCAACAGTATTGAGACTGTATCGACCGCAACCTTGGAAAAAATGGACCTTTCGGATGTGGACTTTATTATATCCACAGTAGAAATACCGATCACTAATAAGCCAATTGTTCGAATCAGTCCCATGGTGACCGTGAAAGACATGAAGCGAATCATGAATCATTATATCGACTTGATCGTCGCACGAGAGAAAAAGAATACACCTAAATTAGAGGTCGCCAGTGAAACGAAGAATTTTATTGCCAGAAATATTTTATTTCAAAATTTTACAACTAAGAAAGCGGCGCTGGATTATTTAATCGCTCAACAGGATTTTACGGATCAAGAATTGAAGGAGAAATTCAAAGCGTCCGTTTGGGAACGTGAAAATCTGCAGTCGACCTATTTAGATAATGGGTTTGCGATTCCTCATGGTTCACCTGAATTTGTTGAGAAAACAGCGATTTCGATCTTGATTTTGGACAAGCCGATCAATTGGGGGAATCAAAAGGTAGATATTCTTGTTTTATTGATGATCAAGGAAGAGGATGTTCGAAAAGTAGAGCCGGTGATGGAATTAATCATGCAGGGAATTGAGGATAAAAACTGGTTTATATCAAAGATGATGGAGGTTAAAGAATGAGTTCAGTAAAAACGATATTGCCAAGAGATCAAATTCAGGTTGCAGAAGCACTGGAGAATTGGCAAGCAGCGGTCAAACTTGCGGGTGGGCCATTGTTAAGACAGAAATTTATCACGGAGGAATATGTCCAGTCAATGATTGACAGTGTGAAAGAGCATGGACCGTACATGGTGATTGCTGATTATTTTGCATTGATGCATGCCAAACCGGGAGTCGGAGTTAATCAGCAAAGTATGAGTCTGCTGGTAGTTAATGAGCCAGTCAATATGTTGGAGAAGCCGGTGAAGATATTCTTAGTTTTAGCAGCCAAAGACAATCGGAGCCATTTGGAAAGTTTGCAAAGCATCATGGCGATTTTTATGGATGAAGAGAAATTTCAAGTGATTTTGGAGGGAAACATAGAAGCGATCGCACAGTTATTTAATCAAGGGGGAAATGAATGATGAAAATTTTAGCAGTATGTGGATTTGGTGTGGGCAGTTCAATGGTGTTGAAAATGTCGATCGATAAAGTTGTAAAGGAGCTGGGATTAAAAGCCACGGTAGAAAATACGGATCTTTCCACCGCCAAAGCAACACCGGCTGATGTTTATTTTACCAGTAATGAATTGTTAAATGAATTGAAGGCCTCGGTCAAAACACCCGTCTACCCGATCAAAAAATATATGGATGTCGCAGAGGTTCGCTCGCAAATGGAAAAATACTTAAACGAAAGAGAGGGTTAAAAAATGAGCTTTATTACAGATCACATTCTAAAAAATCCGCCCGTGCTACTAGGATTAATTGCCTTGATTGGATTAGTCATCCAACGCAAAACGATTTCTGAAATTATCAAAGGTTCAATGACTGCGGCTTTTGGGATGGTTATTTTAACGGCAGGAGTCAACATGCTGGTGGGAACGATCGCACCAATCAATGCAGCTGTTCAAACGCAATTAGGGGTAAAGGTAGCAGAAGGACTCTCTGATGTGACCTTTACCGCAGAATATGGCGGGACAGTTGGTTTAGCGATGTTCTTAGGTTTGATCATCCATCTGCTGATCGCACGCTTTACACCAATCAAGACAATTTTTTTAACCGGACACATGCTTTGGTGGTTCCCGTTTGTGTTAGTAGCTGGTGGAGTAGAGGCAGGATTGAAGGGTACGATGTTGATTGTTGTTAGTGCAGTTTTGTCAGCTGTCTATTGGTCAGTTATGCCATGGATTATGCGGAAATATGTTTGGGATGCGACAGGAGATGACTCGTTCTTGATTGGTCACCCGACTGGAATCTTATCGTTGATCTCTGGCTTCGTAGCTAAACGAGTTGGGAACAAGGAAAGATCAACAGAGGATTTGAATGTACCAGAAAGTCTGTCCTTTTTTAGAGAAATCTCGATCACTGGTGGTTTGGTGATGTTCCTGATGAATCTCGTGGTAGGAATTATTGCGCCTGTTTTGGTCCCAGAAGGTGGAAACTTAGTGATGTTTGCGATTGAAGCAGGCTTGAACTTTGGTGCCGGTTTACTGATCATGCTTTATGGTGTTCGTTTATTGATCAATCAAATCATCCCAGCCTTCCAAGGGATCGCTGAGAAAGTCGTTCCTGGAGCCAAGCCAGCATTTGATGTTCCAATCCTGTTTAACTATCGTCCAAATGCTGTAATCATCGGTTTTATCGTAGCGATGGTGACATCGACCATCATGGTGATTTTGGTGAACAGCTTTGATCTATTTGGTATTTTAATTGTTCCTTTAGTGATTACCAGTTTCTTCGAATGTGGCGGCGCGGCTGTTATTGGTGAAGGTCAGGGCGGACTTCGCGGTTCGATTATTGGAACGGTCGTGGCAGCGATAGTCATGGTGCTTTTAGTCGGATTCTCAGCTGTTATTTTCAGTACCACAATCCAAAACTGGATCTTGATCTTCGGCGGAAATGATTTGTCACTATGGGGAATAGTTGGAAAACTCATCGGCAGCTTGTTTGGAGGGTTATAGATGTTTCAATACTTTGAGCGGATACAGGAAATTTTAAAAAAAGTCGAAATTACTGAAGCCGATGCAATCAAGCAAACGGTGGAGTTGTTGACAGACGCGAACTTAAATAAAAAGGGGATCTTCATTTTTGGTGCTAGCCATGCCGGGATTTTAGCAGAAGAATTATATTACCGAGCTGGTGGAATGATGACAATCAATGCAGTCTTTGGACGCGAGTTGATGCTGGACCATTCACCGATCACTGTTACTAGTAAAATGGAACGCTTAGAAGGGTACGGAACGACACTTGCTTCAACGGTTCCTTTCAAAGCCGGTGATGTCTTGATTTTGCATTCAGTGTCCGGCAGAAATCCAGTGACGATTGATCTGGCGCTGGCGGCGAAAGAAAAAGGTGTGAAGATCGTAGCCTTGACCAATTTACAATACTCAAAACAGGTTTCTAGCCGCCATTCATCGGGAAAACGCCTGTTTGAATTAGCCGATATTGTTTTGGATAATCATGGCGATACTGGTGATGCGTGCTGCTCTATTCAGGGGATCGAGCAAAAAGTTGGTCCTAGTTCAACGGTGGTAGGTGCCACGATTCTAAATACCATCATTGTTGAAGTGACAAGGAAATTAATTGAACAGGGAGTCGAATATCCGCCGATCTTCTACTCGGCAAATCTTGATGGTGGTGATCAGTTGAATCAAGAACTGTTTAAAAAATATGAGAAAGTCATTCATTACAGCTTATAAGACTTTTCGAAAAGACCGCTGAAAAATTTTTTACCAGTTTGCTAAAATGGACTAAAAGTGTAGGTGATTTTTATCAGCAGAGCCATTCTACTTCTTCATGAAATTTACGGTATCAATGATTTTTTGATGAAGCAAAGCGAATTTTTTTAAAACGCCGGATTTACCGTCTATTGTCCGAATCTGTTGAAGCGTCCAGCATTTTCCTATCAAGAAGCTGAACAGGTTTATATCTATTATTATTCTCAGGATTATTCAAAAATGACGTCATACATTTTTGAATATATTGAGCAGTTATCTAAGCTTCACGATCAACTTTTTGTCTTAGGTTATAGTGTCGGAGGCACATTAGCATGGCTTTGCAGCGAAAAGGCTGAGTACAGAGGCATCAATGCCTGTTACGGTTCACGTATCAGGGATCAGCTTCAAATCGTGCCGAAGTGTGAGACGCTGCTGCTATTTTCTCAGAAAGCAACTTTTTCAATTGAGGAACTAGCTGTGGAATTAAGAAAAAAGCAGAATACTAGCGTTCATCTGTTTGATGCTAGTCATGGATTCTTAGATCCTTATTCAATAAGCTACAATCAAGCTATGGCAGAAAAAGCACAGACTGAAACACTTGAATTCTTCAAGTCAGTTGTCTAATAATCTAAAAGCAGAGAAGCAGCCAACAAATTTCGGCTTACTTCTCTGCTTTTTCGTTCCATTTTTTTGGGCTCCAGATATTGCCCTCCAGCGCGACCTGCAAACTTTCGTTGTCGTCTTCCAGCTGTTCAATATATTTGACCGCTTCAGCCACGATAAATTGGTATTTTTCCTCTGAAATTTCGGCTAATTGCTCTTGCAACCATGTGTTTCGCATTTACTTCACCTCAAAAGCAGTGTAGCATAGAATTAATTGATGGTCGGTGTGTGATGCTTGGGAGGAAATATACAATGGAGATAAATGAAAGCGTTCTTTCGGAAGTAAAGGCTGAATTAGCCGCAGCGAAAATTGAGCTTGAACGGTTAAAACAGTTAGAATTTTCTAGTGAATTAAAAGAAGAGCGAATCAAAACGCTAAAACAGGAAATTCAACAAGCAGAAAGTCTGCTAGCTTCACGAACAAATTTTTAGCCTTCTAATTTTTCGGGTGGTAAAATTAATTTAGAAACAATAGTGATTATTTTATCATATGAAGGAGGGTTCATTATGGCAAACTACGATGAACTAAAAGGTAAAGTGAACGAAGCAAAAGGAAAAGTTACCAACGATGAAACAACAGAATTAAAAGGTAAAATCCAACAAGGCTTTGGTAAAGCCAAGGACAAAGCAAAAGAAACAGCGGATGATGTTGCTGGTAAAATCAACAAAAAGCTCGACAAAGAAAAAGAAGATTAATGAATGAGAAAAGCCGGACAATCCTTTACTATCCAATTTCGATAGTAAAGAGGATTGGTCGGTTCTTTTTGTAAAGTATTCTTCCAAAAAACTTCACGACTACTATATAATAGAAAGAAAAGTGAAGGATGGGTTAAATTGTCGCAAACTGCGTTGTTGGTAATAGATATTCAAACAGGAACATTAGCGCCGCTGATCGGGAAAGAGCGGCTCGTGGAGAATGTGAATACATTGATCGATCATTTTCATAAAGAGCATCTTCCAATTGTTTTTATCAAAAAAGTAGGCTATGGCGAGCTTTCGCAAAAATTACATCGTGATGTGAATGATCTGGCAGTCACGAAAACACAGATGAATACATTCAAGGCGCCAGATTTTAAAACCTTGCTCTCTGAACATGATTTTACCGAGTTTGTGGTGGTTGGTTTGATGAGTAATGCCTGTGTCCAAGCCACTTGTAAAGGGGCTTTAGCGGAGAGTTTCCCGGTGACCTTGATTTCGGATGCCCATGATTCCGTGATTAAGCCGATGCGGAATGTTTGGAATAAGAAGCTGAAAAATGTTGGTGTGATGACTATGACAACAAAAGAATACATAAAGTAGTAAAAAGGAGCGAAATCTTGTGAGAATTTTAGTAGTTGGTGGTAAAGGAACGATCGGTCAAGCGGTCGTTGAAAAATTGAAAGACAAGCATGACTTGATTATTGCTGGCAGAACTAGCGGAGACGTAAATGTTGATCTGACTTCGGTAGAAAGTATTGAAGCAATGTTCAAAAAGGTCGGCCATGTCGATGCGATCGTGAATGCTTCGGGAGCTGCCAAATTTCAATTAATCGAAGAAATGACACCAGAAGATAACATGGTGGCGGTTCAAAGCAAACTGTTAGGACAGATCAATCTCGCATTGATCGGGCAAAAATATTTACGGCGGGACGGCAGTATCACACTGACCACTGGTATCATCAAGGATGACCCAATCCCTGGCGGGGCTTCTGCCGCAATGGCCAATGGCGGTGTGACAGCCTTTGTAAAATCAGCCGCGATTGATTTCACACAAGGAGTTCGGATCAATTGTGTCAGCCCAAATGTCTTAGTAGAGTCCTATGACAATTACCAAGATTCCTTCAAAGGCTTCGTACCAGTATTGGCTGAACGAGTAGCGATGGCGTATGTCAAAAGCGTGGAAGGCAAACAAACTGGTCAAGAATATCAAGTTTATTAGAAAAGAAGATCACTTTTGCATGGGCAAGAGTGATCTTTTTGCGAGTGCCACGGATGTGCCGATTGATCAAGCCGCGAAGGTGTTAGAAAAAATCCTTGACTAAGGAAATCAGAAAAAACGCGAAAACAGTCAAATCAAACTGTTTTCGCGTTTTGCTATTTATTCGCTTCTTCGGCATATTCCTTGAAGGATTTTGTCTTGTACAGTTCTTCTGTTGACTGCCGTCCGTTTTTGGAATAGATACTGGTGGATTTGTCCCCCAGTTTTTTCTCGATGCTGTTCAAGGTTTTGACCGAATTCTTATAGTCAAACTGTTCTGTTTTGACTGGGCTGAGGCCGCTGTCATAATAAAAGCGCAATAGATCGCCATTATTGATCTGATCGGAGGCATCCAACTGTTCATCAACTTTCTTTTTAACTTCCTTTGCTTCTTCAAGCACTTCCGGTCGACTAAAGTTCAACAGTTCTCCTGTTTCGTTATCATAGGCATCGCCTTTGTGATACGAATATTCCTTTGTAACAAAATCGCGGTTTCGAAAGGCGACTACTTCCTCTCTATTGGGAGAAAGCAAATCGTGGCCCAGCAGCATCAAGTCGCTTGGATCGTAACCGATCAAGTTCAACAATGTAGGCAGCACATCAATCTGACCGCCATAGGTATGGTTGACTATTCCTTTTTCTTGTCCAGGGATATGGATGATCAAAGGAACTTTTTGTGCCTCGATTGTGTCAAAGGTCGTCCAATCCTCTTTGCCAAACAATTCTTTGGTATCCTCGATTCGTGAATCTGAAATGCCGTAGTGATCGCCGTAAAGCACAATCATAGAATTTTCGTATAAACCGCTGACTTTGAGGTAATCGAAGAATTCCTTGATGGCGGTATCGGTATAATTCGCCGTGGCAAAATAGCCGTCGATCGTCGAATCGCCCGTATTCACTTTAGGGAAACCATTCTCCGCCTCTGGTAATTCCGAAAATGGATAATGGTTGGAAACCGCTAGAAACTTGGCATAAAAAGGCTGCTGCAGATGCTCCAAATACTTCACCGATTGCTGGAAAAAGGGCTTGTCATGCAATCCATATTGGAAGGAGTTTTCATCATTTAATTTATAGTAGCTTGAATCAAAGAAATGCTGGTAGCCGAATCGTTTGTACGTTTCATTACGATTCCAGAAGTTGCCGGCATTTCCATGAAATGCCGCCGTTGTATAGCCGAGTTTTTGATCCAAAATCGCTGGTGCGGCATTAAAGGTATTCTTTCCGCCTAACTGTGAAAAGAGCGACCCTTGGTTCAATCCAAATAGTGAATTTTCCAATAGTGTCTCAGCATCGCTGGTTTTACCGGCACTGACCTGATGGTAAACGTTATCGAAGCTAAAGGAGCTATTACTGTGATATAGACTGTTCACGAAGGGCATCACTTCATGCTCAACCCCGTTTTCATCCTTCACCTTATAGTCAATTAAAAATTGATGGGCACTTTCTAGGTGAACATAAATGATGTTCTTATCTTTGGCAATCCCGAAAGTAGTTGGATCTTTTTCCTTCGGCTGCTGCTTCAATTTTTCCGCTAAAACTTCCATGTCATTGGGGCTGGCCTGCGCCCGAATTTGCGAGACTTGGTAGGTCTTGATGCCGTCATAAACGGTATAGGCATTGATCCCTAAGTATTTCACCAAATAATCTCTGGAAAATGTTCGAGTTAGTAGACCGGGGCGACTTGTTTCCGCTAAGGCAATATTTCCCGCTAAAAATAGCAACGAAAGCACCGTTGTCGTAAAAGCCAGTTTTGCCCGAACCGGTTGGATGTCCAGAGGAAATTTCTTTAAAAGCAGGGCAGACAATACAGCGATACAATCTAGAAAGTACAAAATATCATGGGGTCGGAATAGACGAATCGCACTCTCACCAAGTCCGCTGGCGACTTTTCCCGCACCTAGAATCGTATCAATCGTCAGGAAATCCGTAAATTCCTGATAATAAACGACATTCGCAAACAGCAGGATGCTCAGTAGTAAATAGATGAGATAGCCTGTGATGTAAGCGGCTCGCGTTCTTCGAATAAATAAAAAGATCGATAAGAAGAGCATGGTCGTTGCCACTGGATTGATCAGCAGGATAAAGACTTGAAGCGCATTATCCAGTCTCAAGTCAAAATCGATAAAATAGGCAAACAGATTTTTTGCCCATAACAAGATGGTCAGTAGTAAAAAGAAGCCGAATCGTGAATTCAATTTGCGTTTGATCATAAAAGAACCTCTCTTAATCAGCTTTGTAATTAGTTCATTGTACCGAAGAAACCGCTATCGTGTAAAGGCTATCATAAATGTTGACAGCAAATATTATAAAAAAAGCAATGGTCAATGGCAAAAGGCTAGATTTACTATTGATTTTGAATTTTTGTCTTAAATTCATAGAAAAGGAAAATCCAAACTCGTCGTTTGAGCTTGGATTATTTTTTACTGACAATTATTTCTATGTTTCTGTTGGTTATTTCTGATGTTCTTTAACAAAGGCCTTTGCTTCTTTATTGATGCTTTTCAGATCACAGCCTTGTTGCTTCGCGGCAAACACACAGCCACAGTAGCATTGACGATAGACATCGTATTCTTTGCACAGCTCAATCGAACGCTGATAGCCGGAATTTTTCTTGAAATCACTCGGCAGGTAGTGAGTGTTGTAGATTTTTTGGATATCCATGCCGATTTGATTGATCAATTGGCTATTCTTTTTCGGGGAGATTGTCAGCGCGCTGCCGAAATAATCATACCCGCGTTCCAGTGCTTCCTTCGCCGCCAAATCCAGCCGCATATTGAAGCACGCAGTACAACGTTTGCCGCCTTCCGGTTCTTCGGTTAGCTCTTTTTGCTGCATCAATTGAATGAACTCATTGGGTTTGTAGTCGTCGATGATCAGATCGACCTGATTACCCGTCGACGCATTAAAGTCATTGATAAATTTTTCTTGGACTAGAACCCGACGCTGATATTCACTTTCTGGATGAATGTTGGAATTCGAAAAGAAGATCGTCACATCTGCATGTTGGGTCAAAAATTCCAAGGTATATGTACTGCAGGGCGCGCAGCATGAATGAATCAAAATGCGCGGGCGCACGTCTTGTTTTTCCCACGATTGAATCATTTTGTGCAGCACACGATCATAATTTATTTTTTGATTGTTCATTTTTTCAACGATTTCCGTTGCATCGATAGTATTCATAAAATCACCTGAAGATATTATAAGCGAGAGGATTTTAGAAAGAAAGGTTAGATAGGGTTCAAAAAGATTAGAATTGTCTGTAAGGCGGCTAAAAAAAGTGGAAAATGATTGAATTATCTTATTTTCTCGATATAGTATATACTATAAGGTATATACCGGATGGTTAATCAAAAAGTTCATCTAGCCAAGCGGATCAAGAATCAGTATAGTGAAATTGTAGATTGCTTCGTTAATAAAGAGATAAACATCCGGAAAGGGAGAAATTATGGAAGATAAGAAAAAAACAAAGGCCAAGTTTGATCAAGTGTCCGCTGAGATCGAAAAGCGAATCCATGATGGTGTGTATGTCAGCTCACAGAAATTACCATCTGAATACGATCTAGCAAAAGAGTTCGACTGCAGCCGCTTGACGATTCGTAAAGCCATTGATGATCTGATTAGCAAAAATGTTTTGGTGAAACGACGCGGCAAAGGAAGCTATGTGATGTCGCAGCCAAAAATCCAAAGCGGACGCTCCGGCCTTCAGGGGTTTACCGAAGCCGCGAAGGACTATGGGAAAACCAGCAGCACAGAAGTGATTTCATTTCAAAAAGTCAGTGAACCCTCAGAAGAAATTCTCGATGCTCTTCAATTAGAAGAAGACTACCCAATTTATGAGCTGGTACGGCGACGGATATTGGATGACGAACCAATGACCGTGGAAAAGATTTATTTGTCTGAGTATTATGTCAAAGGACTGAAGGCAGAAGACTTTAGCGGCTCTTTATTCAAATTATTGGAAGAAAAGACGGAAATCGCCTATTCACATCAAGAAGTGGAAGCTATTTTAGTTAAACCGGAGCTGTCAAAATTATTGGATGTTCCGATGGGTGATCCGTTACTTCAGGTTTTTTCAGTGACTTACGCCTTAGATGCAACGCCGATCTTTTACGATATTTCCTACTATCGTTCAGATCGCTATGTATTTAAGACGACACTTACGCGATATGGAAAATAAAAATAGCTCGTATTGAAACTAGGAGGCTTCTCATGTCAATTGATTTTAGACAAGTGATTGAAGAAAATAAAGAACAGTTTTATCAGGATCTTGATCAAGTGATGCAAATTGAAAGTGTTAAGGGGACACCAGCGAAAAATGCACCATTTGGCACCGGACCGAAAGCCGCATTAGAAACAGTGATAGCACTAGCTCAAAAATACGGCTTTAAAACAGCGATCGTTGATGATGCGGTGGGTTATGCACAATGGGGCGATGACGAAGATTATATTGGTGTGGTCGGTCATTTGGATGTTGTACCTGCCGGCGATGGTTGGTCGTTTCCGCCATTCAAATTAAGTAAAAAGGATCAGCGCTTCTATGGGCGCGGAATCCTAGACAATAAAGGACCGATCTTATCGTGTCTATTTGGCTTAAAATTGTTGAAGGACCTGAATCTGCCAATTAGTAAAACGATCCGGATCGTTTTTGGCACGGATGAAGAAAGCGGCAGTGGAGATATTCCACTGTATTTAAGTGAAGAAAAAGCACCACAATTCGGCTTCACACCAGATTGCAAATATCCCGTCGTTTACGGCGAACGTGGGATCGTCAATTACGAGATTTTAACACCATTTTCAGAAGAAGAACTGAAAAGTTTAGGCGATTTCACATCGGCGATCAAGCGCGGGATCATGTGCCTGATGAGTTGTCTGTGACTATTGACGGTAAGAAGGTCAGCGTAACTGGTAAAAGAGCCCCTTCCAATGCACCAGAGCTTGGGGAAAATGCTATTACGTTGTTGGCGGAGAAGATTTTGCAGGAGCAGGCACTATCAGGAAAGCTTGCTGAATACTTTTCGTGGATCGTGGCAAGTTTAGCTGAGCAGCATTATGGTGAAGGGCTAGGAATTGATTTTTCAGATGCTGACAGTGGAAGATTAATGATTACACCTTATGAATTAATCAAGAAAGATAATCAACTGTCACTGTCGCTCGCTATCCGTTACCCCGTTTCAGTTAAAGAAGCAGAAGTAACGACAGCACTGGAAAAACATCTGCCGCCTAAGAGCGAGTTGACGGTTGTTCGTCGTATCAAAAGCAGCCATTTTCCAAAGGAAGACCCTAACGTTCAAGTATTATCTGCTATTTATGAAGAAGTAACTGGATTAGATGGCACACCTGTAACGACTACAGGAGCAACCTATGCCCGTTTTGTTCCAAACATCGTCGCATTTGGCCCTTCGTTTCCGGGGCAGAAGGGGATCGCCCACAATCAAGACGAATATATGGATGAAGAAGATCTATTACTAAACATGGAGATCTATATGCAAGGAATGTTAAAACTAATTGAATAGTTGATTTATAAGGCTCAGCAGTGGCTTGCTGGGTCTTTTTTTTCGATTTTATCTTTTTTTGCTGAGAAAACGCTAAAAAAAGATAAAAAAATTTCAAATTTAGTATATACAAAACAGTATATACTATCTATAATGAATTCAGATTTTGAAAATGTAAACGGTAACGGAAGGAGCACAACGATGGCGTGGGGAGCAATTGCCACATGGCGAATGGCACACGATGGTGTAGCAGAAGCATTGCGTTTATTAGAAAAAAAAGAAGAAGCCGGTGACGCGGTGGAAACCTTGATCAAAACAGTAGAGGATTATCCTTACTATAAATCGGTCGGTTATGGCGGATTGCCAAATGCAGAAGGAATTTTAGAAATGGATGCAGCCTTCATGCACGGTGATACATTTGAAATCGGCGCAGTTGCTGGGATTACTGATGTAAAAAATCCAATCTCGGTTGCTCGCAAACTCAGTAAAGATAAGTTCAACAGCTTTCGCGTAGGGGAGGGGGCGACCAAATACTCCATGCTGGAAGGTTTTGAAAGGAAGAGTATGCTGACCGAACGTGCCCATAAAATTTGGGAAAAACGCCTGAAGGAGATTCACGAGAACAATCTGAATCCATACGATGGTCACGACACGGTCGGTGCGATCACACTAGACCAAATGGGGACCATGACAGCAGGAACCTCTAGCTCTGGACTGTTCATGAAAAAGCCAGGACGGGTAGGTGATTCACCATTATCCGGCTCAGGATTCTATGTTGATAGCAAAATCGGCGGAGCCGCTGCCACCGGCTTAGGGGAAGATTTGATGAAGGGCTGCCTATCCTATGAAATCGTCCGTCTGATGGGTGAAGGATTGGAACCGCAGGCCGCTTGCGATAAAGCCGTCTACGAATTTCATGATAAGCTGACTGCTCGCTATGGGAAAGCTGGGGCCTTTTCACTGATCGCGATGAATAAGAATGGCGACTGGGGCGTAGCAACAAATGTGGAATTCACCTTCAGTGTGGGGAACGATCATGAAGCACCTCAGATTTACATTGCTAACATGGGGCCTGATCATACCACCGATATCCAGCCTATTACACAGGAATGGTTAGAAGCATATGAAAAACGGATAAAAGCACCAATTAATTAGATTTAAGAAGGAGAGAGAATTATGAAGAAGAAAGTTTATTTATTTTGTAGTCAAGGAATGTCAACAAGTATGCTAGCTCAAAAAATGCAAAATGTTGCGGATCAGCACAATTTACCAATGGAAATTGCCGCGTATTCACATGGATTGCTTAATCAAATCATTACTGAGAAACAACCAGATGTCATTATGCTTGGTCCTCAAGTCAAATACTTGTATGAAGATACTATCAAAAACTTTGGTTCTTATGGGGCACCAATCTTAATGATCAGCCCAGAAGATTATGGTGTGATGAATGGAGAAAAAGTGTTGAAGCAAGCAATCTTGGCTTTAAAAAAGAAAAAAGCACAATAAAAATCATTTAAGGGGGATGTCCGATGTTTGATGCATTAGAGAGAACTATGATGCCGTTAGCAGAGAAATTAGGAAAGAACAAAGTTTTAGTCGCAATCAGGGATGGTTTTTTAATCACTACACCACTGATTATCGTGGGCTCTTTATTCTTATTATTCAGTAATTTTCCAATTCCGGGATGGGAAAGCTTCTGGACTGGAATTTTAGGTCCACAGTGGAGCTCTTGGTTTAGTAATGTCTCAGGTGCAGTTTTTGATGTTGTTGGTTTCTTGTCATGTTTAGGTACAGCTTATGCCTACGGTAGAGAGTTAGATGTTGATCCGATCCAATCCGCGGCAGTGGCAGTTGTTGGTTTCTTAATTTTAACACCAATGAGAATGACTGTTGAAGGAGCAACTGATCCTGCAGGTGCGATTGATTTACAGTATCTAGGAACTAATGGCATTTTCTTAGCTTTAGTAGTTGCGATTGTCTCTGTTCTAATCTATACGTTTGTATCAAAAAGAGGTTGGACGATCAAGATGCCTGATGGTGTACCGCCGGCGGTAGCGATGTCTTTTGAAGCGCTTATCCCAAGTGGAATCGTTATGTTATTATTTTTCTTCATAAGAATTGGATTTGAATTTACACCCTATGAAACAGTGCATAATTTTATTTTTGAAATCCTACAAACACCGCTAAAAGGTGCAGGAAATACTTTATTTGCACAAGTTATTTATTCAATCGCATGTACTGTTTTCTGGTTCTTTGGAATCAATGGACCGGCTGTAGCAAATTCTGTTTTTGCTCCAATCCTAAAAGTGTTGACGTTTGAAAACTTAAACGCTTTCCAAGCAGGCAAAGAATTGCCTAATATTTTCACTGATCCTTTTTCAAATTTCTTCACTAATTTTGGAGGCGGAGGCAGTACATTATCACTTGTAATTGTCATGGTTCTATTCTGTAAATCAGAACGGATCAAAAAATTAGGGAAACTTTCCCTTGTTCCAGGGTTCTTTGGTATCAATGAACCAATCATCTTTGGATTGCCGATTGTGCTGAACCCAATCATTATTATTCCATTTATTCTGACACCAACAATTAATTTATTACTATCTACTTTAGTGACTAATCTTGGTATCATCCCTTATACCAATGGCGTAGCATTACCATGGACCACACCAATCGGGTTTTCAGGATACTTATCAACGGGGAGCTTTGTTGCAGTTATTTGGCAATTCATGTTATTGACTTTGGGTTGTGCTATTTACTATCCATTTATTAAAACTTTAGACAAACAGTATTTGAAAGAAGAAGCAGAAGCCAGTAGTAAAAAAGACGAGGAAGAAGACATTTCATTTGATGACCTATCTTTTGATGACTTGTAGAGAGGTGTAGTATGAAAATTTTAATGATATTTGATCAGATTCAGGCAGGTTTTGGTGGGAAAGAGAACGGTGATCTGGAACTAGGTGGTAAAAAAATGCCGATTGGTTCGGCGAATATGTTTGAAAAGTATTTAGCCGATGTTAATGGGCAAATCGTTGCAACACTATATTGTGGAGATGATTTCTATTTGAATAATAAAGAACTGGTTACTAAAAAGTTAGTGGCAATGACCCAAAAAATTGATCCGGATGTCGTAATTTGCGGTCCAGCATTTAATTATGAAAAATATGGTCTGATGTGTTCCGAAGTTGGTTTCGCAATTGAACAGCATACGAATATTCCAGTTGTTGTTGCTATGTCGGCTGAATGTACAGATGCTATCGCTACGCATAAAGATGATGTAACGATTGTAAAGATGCCGAAAAAAGGTGGAATCGGTTTGACGGATTCACTAAAGAAAATCCTAGAGTTGGCATCATTAAAAGTGACGAACCAATCAATCGAAGAGTTTGCTCAAAAAAACTGTTATTAGCTTAAGAAGAGAGGAATAATTGATGACTTTAGATGAAACTTTACTTAACAAGTTGTGTGAGATTGACAGTGTTTCAGGAGATGAAAAGGATCTTTCACTTTCGCTAAAAAAAGAGTATGAACAGTTAGCAGACACAGTTATCTATGATAACTTGGGATCGATTTTTGCAGTAAAGAAAAGCAAACAAAAAAATGCTCCACGAGTAATGGTTGTCGGACATATGGATGAAGCTGGATTCATTGTCAAAAAAATCAATCAGAACGGTACAATAAAAGCGTTAGCTCTTGGAAATATTGTCGCTACTAGTCTTTTGGGGGCCACTGTAAAATTAAAAACAAGAGAAGGAAAAACAATCATTGGAACTCTGCTTGCTTATAATGAAGCAGGACACGTTTTAGATGAATCAAAAGAAGTTTTAGTAGATTTTGGCTTTGAAACTGAGGAAGCAGCCAAGAGAAGTAATGTAACTTTTGGGGACCGGTTGTCTTTTGTAAGCCAAATTAAAAAATCATGGAACCAACAACGGATTTTTACGAAAAATTGGGATGGTCGTTACGCTCCATTAATGGGGATTGAGCTATTAAGAGCTGTAAAGGATCTTGAGTTTGATTTCGATTTATATGTTGGCTGTACTGTTCAAGAACAGGTTGGGTTTCGAGGAGTACAAACGGCTACAAATCTTGTGAAGCCGGATCTGGGGATCGTTCTGGATACTAATAAAGCTTTTGATTATCAATCTGATCTTAAAGAGAAAAATGGCGAACTTGGCAAAGGTGTTCTAATTAATTTTTACGATACAACTGTTTTACCTAATCGTTTGTTGTTGAACACGTTAAAAAAAATTTGTAAAGAAAATGACCTATCGTACCAGTATTACTATTCAATGGAAGGCTCCGATGCGGCCTGGATCAATAAATTAAGAACAGGAGCACCGACACTTTTTGTAAATGTTCCAATAAGAAACATGAATACTCCGTGTTCGATTTTGGATGTCAGAGATTATCAAGCAGCTAAAGATGCTTTGCTTCTATTTTTAGAACACCTTAGTGTTGAAAAAATTCAAGAGTTCAAAGAAGAAAATCGTTGATGGAGGAGATTGGTATGACGAACTTCAATGAAATTGATCTCGATTTATTAAAGCAACTCTCTGAAGCGGATGGCATTGGTGGGATGGAAAGAGAAGTAAGCAGAATTGTTACCTCTTATGGGGGAAAAGATTGCGATGAAATTCAATACGATAATCTTGGATCGGTTATTCTGAAAGCAACTGGTGAAGCGGATGGCCCTAAAATAATGCTTTCCAGCCATATGGATGAAGTTGGTTTTATGGTTAGAAGTATAACTGATGATGGGTATGTTAATCTTTTGCCGGTGGGGGGCTGGTGGGGTCACGTCATGCCCGCGCAAGAAATGAAAATAACTACTGCTAATGGGGATAAAATCATTGGGGTAGTCGGTTCAAGAGCTCCCCATGGATTACCTGCTGAAATAAAAAATAAAGTCATTCAACCCATGGACCTCTATTTTGATTTAGGAGTTAGTTCAATTCAAGAAGTTGAACAATTAGGCGTTGAAATCGGTGATATGATTACACCAAGTATCTCTTTTAGAGAGCTGAATGATGCCAACTATCTTATGGGAAAAGCATGGGATGATCGTTGTTGTGTTGGTGTAGGATTGGAAGTTCTAAAAAATCTAAGCAAAAATGGTCATCGAGCAAATGTTTATTTTGCAGCAACAACTCAGGAAGAAGTAGGGATTAGAGGTGCTAGAACAGCAGTCCATACGATAAAACCTGATATTGCGATTGCTTTAGATGTGACGACAGCTACTGATACACCTTTTGATAAGAAAGGAATGAAACTAGGTGGCGGTGTCGTTTTATCAGTTTTAGATTCACTGACGATTGGTAATAGTGGGTTAGTCCAAATGATGGAGGAAATCGTAAAGGACTTAGACTTAGATGTTCGTTATGATTTTATGACTGTCGGCGGTACAGATGCTTGTAACATTCATAAGATGATGGAAGGTGTAGTGAGTATGACCTTATCCATCCCGACACGATACATGCATTCACCCCGACTGATTATCCACAAAGAAGACTATATTCAAACGATTAAATTGGTCACTGAGTTTTGTAGAAGATTAAACTGGGAAAAACTAAATCAGCTAAAATCTTCGGTAGGTATTTCAATTGATTAAGTTTTTAGAATCCGGCAAAGACTCATTTCTTTGTCGGTTTTTTGTATTCATAAAAACAGAGGAAACATTTATAATCAAGTGGAGCCTAAGAAGAAAGCTAGGAAGTCGATGAAACCATTCACTATTTATAATGAAGAAAAAAACGTATATCCAATAATTATCAGCCTGCCTCACAGTGGTACATGGCTTCCTGTGGAAATGCGAGAAAGCTTGCGGGAAGAGGCTGTTTTAGCGAATACCGATTGGTTTTTACCCGAGTTGTATCAGTTTTTAATTAAGAAAGGTTTCACAGTGATCGAGAATCAAGTGAACCGCTATGTTGCTGATCCAAATCGTGAGAGCCAAATGGCGGGAGAGAATTATCAAGATACGGTCATCTATCAGCAGAATACGTTTGGTAATCCTCTGTACTCCGAAACTTTGTCAAAAGAAGTTATTAACGAGCGGCTGGAAAACTATTATTGGCCGTATCATCACGCGCTGCAAGAACTGATCAATCAGAAGAAACAGCACTTCGCTAAAATCTATCTCTTCGATCTTCATAGCTTTGCGGAATATCCCAATAATGACGAGAGAGAACCAGCAGATTTCGTGATCGGCAATCAAGCGGACCAAACATCTAGTGCTGATTTGCGAGAGAAGTTGTCGCAATTATTGGAAGAAACAGGCTATAGTGTTTCAAATAATCATCCGTTTCGCGGCGGATTTATCACTTGTCAATATGGGAATCAAGCTGGAATTGAAGCATTACAGTTAGAAATCCGCTACAATCAATACATCGAGAAACGTTCATTTGGTGAGGAAGAATTGACTGAGTATAATCCAGAATTATTTTCAGCAACACAGGAAAAATTAGACCGGTTTTTTGAGAAGTTGGTAGCAAAACTTTCGAATAGAGGAGACTGGAACAATGAATGATCGCAATGCGTTTACCCGAAAATTACTGCTTGATTCGGGTTTAAAAGAAGGTATGAGAATTTTAGATGTGGGCTGCGGCAACGGTGAGGTTAGCTTTTTAGCACAGGACTTACTGAAGGGTACTGGTGAAATCGTTGGGATTGATATGAACGAAGGGGCAATTATCGCCGCACAAAAGACTGCTGCTAAGAAACAGCTGAGTAATACCCAATTCATGACAATGAAACTGGAAGAGGCGGCAGAAAAGTTAGGAACGTTCGACGCGGTCATCGGCAGAAGGATATTGATGTATCTGCCCGATCCGTTTCAGGCAATCAACGATCTGATCAAATGCTTAAAGCTTGGTGGGCAGATGATTTTTCAAGAAAGTGATGCGCTTGGTGCTGGAGCACTAACTGAAACATTTCCGTTGCACACAAAAGCTCAGCAATGGGTCTGGAAAACAGTAGCCCAGGAACAAGGAAATATCCACATTGGTTCAGAAATGTATTCCTTGTTTACAAAAGCCGGGCTGCAAGTAAAGGACGTTCGTGCTGAGGCAGTTTTACAGACGGCTGAGACCGGCAGCGATCTTGCGTGGCTGCTGCAGGTGATGGAAAAGCGGATTATTCAAGCTGGAGCAGCAAAAAAAGTTGAGCTGGAGAGTATCAATGAAGAAAAACTGACAGAAGAAATGAAAAGGGCACAAGCCGTCTTCATCAGAGATATGAATTTCGGGATTTGCGCCTCAAAATAAAAGCGTTCGATCATTTTTGATCGAGCGCTTTTTAGTAGTCATTTGGATAATGTACGACGATGAATTTCACGACATTGCTAGTTTGGTTATCCCAATTGTGGTCGATCGTCGAAAAATAATGAGCAGAATCACCAGGGTAAAGCTGATAGGTCTTTTCCTCGATCACTAAGGTCAAGATTCCCTCCAAAACATAAACGAATTCTTCTCCGTGATGCGGATAAGTGGTCGGCAATTCCCGCTTTTCATGAGGCATAATCTCGATCATCTTCGGCGCGATCTTCTTATCCTGCGGTGTGCGACTCAACTGTTTGTAAATCATATTGTTCAGTTTATGAATTACCGGCTGGTCGTACCCGCGAACGATCGGTTCGATCTCGGGTTCTTCTTCAAAGAAGTAATTGATCTTTACCTTGAATAAAGCCGCGATATTAGATAAATGCTCCACCGCAATAGTAGTGATGCCTCGCTCAAACTGAGACAAAAAGCCGGTCGATAAGCCAGTAGCTTCGGAAAGCTGCTTGAGGGTCATACCCCGTTCGTTGCGCAGGTTTTTCACTTTTTCCCCAATGTTCATGTCTGATCCCTCACCTCGATTAATTAATTTTAGTATACCCGAAAAGTAAGTAAATTTCTATTCATCATTTAAATGAAAAACTTAACGAAGATTAAAATAAAAAATTCATTATTATGAATAAAGCGCTTGCAACTGAATCTCTAGGACTTTATAATTAAGACGGGAGGGAAGTACGTGAAAAAGCCGACGATTTTTAATATTCAGAAGTTTTCGACTCATGATGGGCCGGGAATTCGTACGACAATTTTCTTCAAAGGGTGTCCCATCAGATGTGAATGGTGTCACAATCCGGAGAGCCAAGTGTTTGGCCCGGAAATCATGCTAAACAAATATGGCAAAGAAGAGCTGATCGGGAAAGACTATACGATTCGCGAGTTAGTAAAAAAGATTCAGGCCGACCAAATCTTTTATGACCAGTCAGGCGGTGGGGTAACCTTTTCTGGCGGTGAGGTGATGGCCCAAAATATGGATTATGTAGTCGAACTAGCCAAGGAATGTCAGCGACTAGGTATCTCAGTTGCGATCGATACCTGTGGTGTAGCGCCGACAGAGAATTATCGGCGAATTTTGCCGTATGCAGATTTATTTTTATACGATTTAAAGTTCATTGATTCACATAACCATCAGCTTTATACAGGCGCAGGAAATCAGCTGGTATTGGAAAATTTACGTTTCTTATCAGAGCAGCAGGCGGAGATCAATCTGCGTTTGATCTTATTAGATGAGATTAATGCCGAAGAAGTCGATGCAGAGGAAATCATTGAGTGGTTAGCAAAAGAAAGAATTCATGTGAGTGAAATATCCTTGCTGCCGTATCATGATTTTGGCCGTGACAAGTATGAGCGATTAAAACGGGTATGCACACAGAATTTTAGCAAACCAGCCGACGAGAAGGTTGAGCGGCTGCAGAAGGTTTATCAGGATGCAGGATATCAAGTAACGATTGGCGGATAATCGACCAAAAAATAGGAGGAAGATCAATGGCAGAATTAACACTGGAACCAACTAGAAGGGGCAGTACCGAACGAATCAAACGATTGCGGGAGATCAGCGACAAGGAATGTACACCAAGTATTTCGATGGAACGGGCAGTTCTTTTGACGGAAGCCTATAAGAAATGGGAAGGAAAAGTTTCTGCACCAGTTTTACGCGGAAAAGCCTTCAAGTACATCATGGAAAATCGGACGAACTATATTGAAAAAGGGTCGCTGGTTTTAGGTGAAAAAGGGGATAAGCCTTGGGCGGCACCGACATTCCCTGAATTATGCTGTCACACGCTGGATGATTTTGAAAACATGAACAATCGCGAAAAAGTTTTCTTCCGCGTGAGTGATGAGGACCGCAAGATTCAAGAAGAGGTGATTATTCCTTATTGGCATGAGCGGGCGATGATGACGCGGATGAATCGTTTATTACCGGAAGAGTGGCATTTGCTATTTGATGCTGGACTATATACCGAGTTCTTGATGCAGCGCGGTCCGGGACATACGGTAGCGGACGGAAAAATGTATCAAAAAGGCTTTGCGGACTTTAAGGCGGAGATTCAACAAGAAATCGACAACTTAGATTACAACAACGATATGGAAGCCTTGAATAAGCGGGAAGAACTAGAAGGCATGAAACTGGTTTGCGAAGGTATGATCATTTATGGCAAGCGCTATGCACAGGAATGTCGTGAGTTGGCTGAAAAGGAAACTGATCCGCAATGGAAACAGGAATTGTTAGATTTAGCAGAAGTCTGTGATGTGGTTCCAGAGCATGCGCCGCAAACCTTCCGTCAAGCGATTCAAATGTATTGGTTTACTCACATCGGAGTGACGGTCGAGATGAACAACTGGGATGCCTATTCACCAGGAAAATTGGATCAGCACCTAGAACCTTTCTATGAAAAAGATATTGACGAAGGGCGTTTGACCAGAGAAGAAGCCCGGGAACTATTGGAAAATCTCTGGATTCAGTTCAATAATCAGCCAGCACCGCCAAAAGTCGGGATCACCTTGAAGGAAAGTGGAACCTATACGGATTTCTGTAACTTGAACACCGGTGCTTTACGGCCAGACGGCACGAGCGGCGTCAGTGATGTGAGCTATTTAATCTTGGAAGTCATGGATGAAATGAAATTATTGCAGCCAAGCTCGAATGTTCAAATTTCTCGCAAGTCACCAGAAAAGTTCCTGCGTGAAGCATTGAAGGTTTCTCGTAAAGGCTGGGGTCAGCCGGCGATGTATAACTCTGAAGCGATCTTAGCAGAATTAAGCTATCTTGGAAAATCGGTTGATGATGCCAGAGAGAGCGGAATTTGTTCTGGTTGTGTTGAAGTTGGGGTGGCCGGAAAAGAGGCCTATGTATTGACTGGCTATCTAAACATTCCGAAAATCTTCGAATTAGCGATGAATCGCGGCTACGATCATTACACGGACAAGCAGGTCGGGATTGATGTAGGTGATTTCACCAAGATGGAAACTTATGAGGAGATCTTTGAAGCCTTCCATCAAGAACTGCAATATGTCGTGGATGTGAAGGTCGCAGGCAATAATTTAATCGAACGGATGTATATGGAATTCATGCCAGTTCCATTACTTTCAGTGATGTCTGATGACTGTATCAAAGTCGGTAAAGACTATAATGCCGGCGGTGCGCGCTACAATACCAGCTACATCCAGTGTGTCGGCATCGCAACAATTACCGATTCCTTAGCAGCCATCAAACACAATGTCTTTGAAGAGAAAACGATGACGATGGAAGAATTATTGGCTGCTTGTGAAGCGGATTTTGAAAATTATGATGAGATTTATGATCGAGTGTATAACGAGACACCAAAATATGGCAATGATGATGATTACGCGGATACGCTGTTACGCGATGTGGCAGCATCCTTACAAGAGGTAATCGCAGGGCGCCCAACACCAAAAGGATCAAAAACGGTTGTTGAATTTTTACCAACGACTTGTCACGTTTACTTTGGTCAAGTGATGGAGGCTTCACCAAATGGCCGCCATAAGGGGATTCCATTGCCAGATGGCATCTCACCAGAAAAAGGCGCTGACCGCAATGGACCGACCGCAGTGATCAAGTCTGCATCGAAAATTGATCAGACGAAAACAGGCGGAGCCTTGTTGAACCAGAAGTTCACCCCTAGTGTAGTAGCTGGAGAAGCAGGAATTACTAATATGGCCTCCCTTGTGCGCAGTTATTTCGCGTTGGATGGGCACCATATCCAGTTCAATGTGATTGACCGGGAAACATTGCTAAAAGCACAAAAAAATCCGAAAGAATATGAGAACTTGATTGTACGGGTAGCAGGCTATAGCGACTACTTTAACAATCTGGAAAAAGCTCTGCAGGATGAGATCATCTCAAGAACGGAGCAAGCATTTGGGTAAATAAAACACTTCAATAGAATGATTTAAGCCGGAGATTTGATGCTCCGGCTTTTTCTGCTGACTGCGCAAAATTTTATTAATTGATAGAAAATTTGAAACTAGAATAATCATAAGAAAATAAAAAAACGCTCTCTTTCTGTTTAAGAAAACAGAAAAAGAAAAGACAATTTACCGCCCAATCAATTATTTACCGATTACCTTTATAAAGGTTGCTTAATAATATACGAAAAGGGTCAGAACAAAAGGCCAATCCAGTCTTCTGATCGAAAAGTGAAAAGTTATAATTCAGTGGAATTAATTCTAAAGTGAAATCAATAACTAATAGGTGGAAAATGTATAACAATTTGAGCAATTTAAAATCCTGCAGCACATAAAAAAACATACGTAATATTAAATTGATAAAAAAATAACGGAAAAATTGAATTCAAAACAGATTGCATCACTTGCTTATAGCTGTTAGAATGGGTTTGAACAAATTAGTCGTTTGTCGACAATCGACTAATAATAAGGATAGACAACGTTTGAGAAAAAGGAATCTATTTTATGGTCATTGATCATCTGATCGCAATGAAAGACTCTCGTAATTTGCTATTTACGAAATATGAAAAAAGTAAACGCTATCAAAAAAGTGCGTTTTAGAAAATCACGATGATTAATCATCGTATTTTATAAAGAAAGGGATGGAGGATAGCTATGCAAGTGTATGACGTAATCATCATCGGTGCAGGACCAGCAGGTTTGTCAGCAGCCATTTATGCCGGTCGGGCGAGACTAAAAACACTACTGATTGAAAAAGGAAAGGATGGTGGACAGATTATTCTGACCTCTGAGATTGAAAATTATCCAGGGAGTCTTGAAAAGGAATCTGGTCGCTCGTTGATTAAGCGAATGACAGAACAGGTGGCCTCTTTTGGGGTTGAACGGGCAGCAGATACGATCGTTGAAGTGGATTTGTCGGATGACGTGAAGGTAATCAAAGGAAACAAAGAAGAATATCGTAGTCGTTCGGTCATTATTGCTTCTGGCGCGTTTCCGCGTCCGATCGGCTGCGAAAATGAGAAAGAGTTCATGGGTAAGGGCCTCTCTTATTGCGCAACCTGTGACGCAGCCTTTTTCGAAGACATGGAAGTCTTTGTGATCGGCGGAGGGAATTCAGCAGTAGAAGAAGCAATGTTCTTGTCGACTTTTGCCCGCAAAGTGACGATCATTCAGAACTTGGCCGAGTTGACGGCGGATGCCATCGCGATCGAACAAATAATGGCAAACGAGAAAGTCCACTATGTGTACAATTCGGTGGTGGAAGGTCTTGAAGGCGACGGTATCGTTGAGGCAATCACGATTCGTAATACCGAAACAAATGAAACGACCTGCTTCGAAGCTGACGAAGAAGATGGGCTGATCGGTATTTTCAGTTTTATCGGCTATTTACCTCAGTCGAAAGTATTTGAAAATGTCGTTGAGATGGAAAATGGCTACATCAAAACCGATGAAAAAATGGCGACGAATGTTCCAGGCGTATACGCAGCGGGAGATGTCCGTGTGAAAAATGTTCGTCAGGTAGTGACTGCCAGCGGTGACGGCTGTACGGCAGCTGTCGCAGTCGAAAAGTATTTGCATCATTAGAATTTTTCTTGAAGTGTGGATAAGAATTTGGAATCAGAATGTCCGTTCTGCCTTTTGCAGAATGTTATACGGCATGAAAATCAAATTCATTTTTCTCTGAGAAAAATGAGTACTTTAATCTGAATAAGGAGTAGTGAAGATATGAAAGTTTTAGATAAAAAGAATTTCGAAGCGGAGGTTTTACAGAGCGAAGGTACGATGCTAGTAGACTTTTTCTCAGAAACCTGCGAACCGTGTCAGGCGTTGATGCCCAGCATCGAAGAATTCGCTGATAAATATAGTGAAAATATTCCCTTCGCAAAACTAGATACGGCGAAAGCCAGAAGAGTGGCGATTGGACAAAAGATTCTTGGAATACCAGTCATTGCGATCTATCAGGATGGGGAAAAGGTCGAAGAATTAGTCAAAGACGACGCGACTCCCGAAAATATAGAAGCAATGATCAAAAAGTATATTTAACGGGTAAAACCGATTAAATAATATAAAAAAACAAGGAGGAATCAAGATGTTGCTGAAAGACAAAAAAGTTATCATCCTCGGCGACAGAGACGGCGTTCCTGGTCAAGCCATTGAAGAATGTGTGAAACCACTAGGCGCAGATGTAGTATTCTCATCCACAGAATGCTTTGTCTGAACGGCCGCGGGCGCAATGGATCTGGAAAACCAAAAGAGGGTAAAAGAATTTACAGAGGAATTCGGTGCTGAGAATATCGTTGTTGTTCTCGGTGCGGCGGAAGGTGAAGCTGCTGGTTTAGCAGCTGAGACTGTAACTTTAGGAGACCCTACGTATGCCGGTCCATTGTCAGGAGTCCAGTTAGGACTTGACGTATATCATATCGTGGAACCAGAAATGAAAGAAGCGATCGACTCTGAGCTGTATGAGGAACAAGTTGGAATGATGGAAATGGTACTAGACGTTGACGATATCATCGATGAAATGACTTCAATTCGAAGTCAAATAGGTGAATAAGTTCAATGTACAGCTTTTTTGATGATGCTGGACATTGACTTGTCCCGCATCATCCACAATTTTGAAAAGAAAGGATGTTTCTATGTATAGCGTATTGAAAGGGTCGAGCTATTTTCTTGCACATACCCCAGATATGGTAGTCCATAACGGCACTACTCAAACACTTCAAAGAAAAATTGATCCTGATTCAGAATACTTGAAAGAAATAAGCAACCATTTACGTGATTACGAAACTTGCGTATCCTATCCACCGAACCAAGTCTATATTGGCAATATGACACCAGAAGAGCTCGAAAAAATCGAGACTCCTTGGTACGACAAAAAGTCTGATGAGAAACGCCAAGGAGCTTTTGGTGAAATCATGCCTGAAGATGAATTCATCGGGATGATGAAATATGTCGATGTCTTTGACTTGGTCAAATTATCTGATGCGTTTAACAAATCAGTAAAAAGCAAACTAGATAACCATCCATTATTGGATAAGAAAATTTTGGCAAAGTTTTCAGAGGAAGTTTCTTCTGAAGAAATCTTAGGTTTCATCGAAAATGAAAACGCGGAACCGATCTATTATAACGGTGAAGTCGTAGGCTGTGTAAAAGCCGCTCATAATTTGGATGATACCTTATTTGCCCATGTCATTTTTGAGAATCTTGTTTCAAAAGCATCTTGTACGATCGCGATCTTGCATTTACTGCAGCAGACTGGCATTGATCCAAGCGAAGTTGAATATGTTTTGGAATGTTCAGAAGAAGCCTGCGGAGATATGAATCAACGAGGCGGCGGGAACTTTGCGAAAGCAGCAGCGGAAATGGCTGGCTTGGAAAATGCAACAGGCAGCGATGTTCGCGGTTTTTGTGCTGGACCAACCCATGCTTTGATCCAAGCAGCTTCACTGGTCAAATCTGGTGTTTTCAAAAATGTAATCGTTGCCGCTGGTGGCTCTACTGCGAAGTTAGGTATGAACGGAAAGGATCATTTGAACAAAGGTGTACCGATCTTAGAAGACTGTGTTGCTAGTTTTGCGGTATTGATCTCTGAAAATGATGGTGTCAGTCCAGAATTGAATATCGATATCGTCGGACGACATACCGTTGGAACAGGAGCGTCACCACAGAAGGTTATCTCGTCACTAACTAGCATCCCATTGGAAAATGCCGGATTAAAATTAACAGATATCGACAAGTATTCTGTTGAGATGCAAAATCCAGACATCACCAAACCAGCGGGAGCAGGGAATGTACCAGAAGCGAACTACAAGATGATCGGTGCTTTAGCGGTCATGAAAAAACAGATCGAAAAATCCGAATTGGCTGACTTTGTTAAGCAGCACGGAATGGTTGGATGGGCGCCGACTCAAGGGCATATTCCATCTGGTATCCCATATCTTGGTTTTGGGCGAAACGATATTATGGCTGGTAAGGTCAATCGAGCAATGTTTGTTGGAAAAGGCAGCCTGTTCTTAGGTCGAATGACAAACTTGTTTGATGGAATTTCATTTGTAATGCAAAAAAACAGCGGAAAACAGGAAGAAACTGTTTCCGAAGATCAAATTAAGCAATTGATCGCGGAATCTCTCCGGGATTTCGCGAGCCATCTTGCTGGAAAGATAGAGGAATAATCCTATGGCCGGAAAAGAAACAAAACAGATGATCGCTGATGTGTTTCAAGAACTTGCGGATACGTTAGAGACCGGCCGAAGTGTTTCATCAACGGTAGCCTTGACTGCTTTGGGAAGCGAACACGATGAAGCAGAGCTGATTGATGCAGCAAAAATGGCCGCGGATAAAGGGATCTCTGTGAAAGTCATCGGGACGCAGGAAATCGATTATTCAGGCATTGAAAGTCTTTTGGTTTCAGATGCAGATGAAGGGCATAAGAAATTAGAAGAGCTGTTGACTGAAGGCATTGCGGATGCAGGTGTTACGATGCATTATCCGTTTCCAATCGGCGTTTCCACCGTTGGCCGAGTGCTTACGCCAGCCAAAGGGAAGCACATGTATCTGGCAACGACGACAGGCACTTCTGCGTTAACACGAGTTGAAGCGTTAGTGTTGAATGCACTATACGGCATTATCACGGCTAAAGCCTGCGGGATTGCGGAACCTACCATAGGATTATTAAACATTGATGGCGCGCGTCAAGCGGAGATCACTTTAAAAAAACTGGCGGAAAATGGTTATCCAATTCATTTTGCAAAATCAAATCGCAGCGATGGCGGAGCAGTCATGCGGGGTAATGACGTGCTTGCAGGGACTTGTGATGTCATGGTGATGGATTCCTTAACGGGAAATATTTTGCAGAAGATCTTTTCTTCCTATAGTACTGGCGGAAATTATGAATCTCTAGGATTCGGCTATGGCCCCGGCGTAGGAGAAGGAATGGATAAGCTGATTATGATCGTATCCCGTGCTTCAGGAGCCCCTGTTGTGAGCGGTGCGATTGAATTCGCGGATGAATTGGTTCGTGGAAACTTCCAGCAAATTCAAGCAGCGGAGTTTGCCAAGCTGAAGCAGGCTTCTTTAGACACGCTGTTGAAGGAAGCGCAGCCGCAAAAGGAAGCGGTGGAGGAAGAAGTTGCCCAGCCTGATAAAGAGATCGTAACTGAGGAGATTCATGGAGTTGAAATTTTGGATTTAGAAGATGCTGTCCAACATTTGTGGAAGCAAGGAATATACGCTGAGAGCGGTATGGGGTGTACTGGTCCAGTGGTGATGATCGCGGAAAAACGCTTGTCTGAAGCGAAGGCTCACTTAGTTGATGCCGGCTATATCGGCAGCTGATCCAGCGCTCGTGATTTTTTAAACAAAAAAGTATCTGAATTTTACTCTATACAAAAGCATTCAAACGTTATGCATTGATTTGAGCTGGGATACCATTTTACCTGATTCAACCGGAAATAGTATCTAGCTCGAAATTGAGAAAGGATTTCAGTTCCTCTTTTCGCAGGATTCATAATCAAAAAAACGATTCATGAAAATGACGGACCTATGAATCAAGCGGTATAGAGGAATGACATACGGCTCGAAGATAAGACTAATTTTTCCCAAGAAAAATTATTTCCTCAAAATGAGAAAGGAGCAAGCAAATGAAATTAGATATCGCAAATTTTCACGTCAAAGATATTCAATTCGGTGAGAAAACAGAATATGTCGATGGTATCTTGACGATTAATAAAAAGGAAGCGTTAGAAGTTGTTTTAGAAGACGAGCACATCACAGAAGCAGAGCTGCATATCGTAAATCCTGGAGATGAAGTCCGGTTAGTTCCAGTCAAGGAAGCGATCGAACCTCGTTATCGTGTCGGAGGCGGTCCGGTATTTCCTGGTGTGACAGGAAAATTAATGCAAGCGGGCGACGGTGTGACTCACGCCTTAAAGGATATGAGTGTCCTAGTTGTCGGTCAGCATTGGGGTGGATTCCAAGATGGGCTGATCGATATGAGCGGAGAAGGGGCGAAATATAGCTACTATTCGCAGCTTAAAAATGTCGTTTTGGTCGCTGATACCGATGAAGAATTTGAATGGCATGAACAGCAAAAGAAAAATCATGCTTTGCGTTGGGCAGGGATGCGTCTTGCTGAATACATTGGAGCAGTGACCAAAGGTTTGAAATCCGATGAAGTGGAGACGTATGAACTGGAGCCAGTTACCAAACGTAGTGAAGCAGTGAATAAATTACCGAGTGTGGTCTTTGTCTTACAGCCGCAATCACAAATGGAAGATTCAGGCTACAACGATTTGAATTACGGCTGGGACTGCAATCTGATGCTGCCGACCTTCATGCATCCGAATGAAGTATTAGATGGTGCAATGATCTCCGGGTCCTTCATGCCATGTTCATCAAAATGGTCAACCTATGATTTCCAAAATTTCCCGATGATCAAACGCTTATATGAAGAGCACGGAAAAACAATTAACTTCCTAGGAATTATTATGTCGAATCTGAACGTTGCCTTGGAACAAAAAGAACGTGCAGCATTATTTGTCGCACAAATGGCGAAAAGCCTAGGTGCTGATAGTGCAGTGGTTGCTGAAGAAGGATACGGCAATCCGGATGCGGATTTCACTGCGTGTTATGTGGCATTGGAAGATGCTGGCGTGAAGACGGTCGGATTGACCAATGAATGTACAGGGCGCGATGGCGCAAGCCAACCACTAGTATCGATGGATGAAAAATGTGATGCGATTGTTTCTACGGGGAACGTGTCTACTTTGATCGAATTACCGCCGATGAAGACTGTTTTGGGAGAGTTGGAAGCATTGGCTCGCGATGGGCTTTCAGGCGGCTGGTCAAATGATGAGATCCTTGGCGCTTCAGTGAAAGAAGACGGATCGATCATTATGGAAAACAACGCGATGTTCTGCGGCGACCAAGTCGTTGGGTGGTCAACAAAGACAATGGTTGAATTTTAGAAAATAGAGGAGGGAAATTATGAAAGCGATTTTATATCTCAATCAATTTTTTGGACAGATTGGCGGCGAAGAATTCGCTGGTCATGAGCCTGAGATCAGAGCAGGAATTGTTGGCCCGGGTATGGCATATAACAAAGCTTTAAAGGGTGAAGTCGAAATTACTCACACCATTATCTGTGGGGACAATTTCATGGGTTCAGAAACAGATGAAGCAATCAAGCGTATTCTTGAATTTTTAGATGATAAAGAGTTTGATATTTTCTTTGCCGGTCCAGCGTTTCGTGCGGGACGTTATGGTGCGGCGTGTGGTCACATCTGTTCAGCCGTTCAGAAGAAATTTGGAGTACCAGCAATCACATCGATGAATGAAGAAAATCCGGGTGTTGAAATGTATCGTAAAGAAATGTACATCTTCAAAGGCGGAGCAAGTGCGGCAGCAATGCGCAAAGATGTGGCGAAGATGACAGATTTTGCGTTGCGTCTATTGTTTGGGGAAAAGCTGAATTCTGCTGCAGAAGAGGGCTACTTTGGTCGCGGTATCCGTGATCAAATTTGGCTTGACCCACCAGTACCAGCAACAGACCGTGTCATCGATATGTTGCTGAAAAAAGTCAATGGGGAAGAATATCAATCTGAGTTGATCATTCCTAAATCAGAGCGGGCACCAATCGCTCCAGCTATCCCAGCTGAAGAGTTAGCCAAGATCAAGGTTGCCTTAGTGACTTCCGGTGGAATTGTTCCGGTTGGGAACCCAGATCGTATCCAGTCAGCATCGGCAACGAAATGGGGCAAATACAATGTGGATGAGATGGACGAGCTGAAAAAAGGCGAATTCATGACGATCCACGCCGGGTTTGACCCGGCCGCAGCCAATGATGATCCAAACGTGGTACTGCCACTTGATGTAATGAAGGAGTATGCGAAAGAAGGAAAAATCGGCGGTGTGTATCCATACTTCTATGCGACAGTTGGAACTGGAACGACCCAAGCTGAAGCTACTCGGATGGGACAAGAAATTGCTCAGGAATTGATTGATGATGGGGTTAAAGCCGTTATCTTAACCTCCACCTGAGGAACCTGTACTCGTTGCGGTGCAACGATGACCAGAGAAATTGAAAAAGCCGGAATTACGATCGTTCAGATGGCGAACCTGATTCCTGTCGCTCGTACAGTAGGTGTGAACCGAATCGTTCCGACGATTTCGATCCCATACCCATTAGGAGACCCAGCTACACCGAAAGATGTACAACACAAGCTCCGTTACCATCGTGTGGGAGTTGCTTTAGACGCGTTATCCACTGAAATCGAAGAACCTCGACTCTTTGAAGTAAAAGTTTGATTGTCAAAAATAATGGCGAGCTGCCAATCAGCAGCTCGTCGAACAAAAAAACTTTGAAGAGGAGACGTTCGGATGAAAAAAAATATCGTTTTTTACGTATCTCTATTGATTACAGCTGTTATCGTATTGATTGGCCTAGTCGCACCAGATCCATTTGCAAAAGCGATGAATAGTACAAAAGCCTTTTTGGTAGACAAATTTGGTTGGTTTTATTTAATAGCTATGTTTGTTTTTGTCGTCTTCTCGTTACTGATTGCTTTTAGTCGCTTTGGCAAAATAAAACTGGGTCCTGATGATTCTGTGCCTGAATATAGCAATAAATCTTGGTTTGCGATGCTATTTGGAGCAGGGATGGGGATCGGTTTGGTTTTCTGGGGAGTTGCAGAGCCGCTGAATCACTTTACAACTTTTGGCGGAACTGAGGAAGCTGCAAATATGGCAATGCAGAAATCTTTCCTGCATTGGGGCTTTCATCCTTGGGCGGCTTACTCGATTATTGGAATGGCCTTAGCCTATTTCCAATTTCGGAAAAAGACTCCCGGATTGATCAGCAGCATTTTCCTGCCGATTCTCGGAGAAAAAGGAGTTCGAGGTCCGATTGGAAAACTAATCGATATCTGTGCGGTCTTCGCAACAGTAGCCGGTATCGCCACGTCGCTTGGTCAAGGAACCTTGCAAATCAACTCAGGATTAAACTATCTGTTTGATATTCCTACTACGCGTTTAGTTCAAATCATCATTATCGTCGGTTTGACAGTGATTTATACGTGGACAGCGGTCAGTGGGATCGATAAAGGAATCAAGCTGTTGTCTGATATCAATCTTTATCTGGCGATTGCTATATTGGCAGGCGCCTTCTTGATTGGTCCGAAAATTATGACCCTAAACATTTTTACCAACTCTTTTGGAGGGTATGTCAATAATATTATTTCAGAAAGCTTTTCGATCAATCCGTTCGGGGATAATTCGTGGTTTGGTTCATGGACGATCTTCTATTGGTCATGGTGGATTGCATGGGGACCATTTGTTGGGACCTTTATTGCTAGAATTTCTAAGGGAAGAACGATCAAAGAGTTTGTTCTTGGGGTTATGATTGCTCCTTCAATGGTCTCTTTCATCTGGTTCTCAGTTTTTGGTAGTCTTGGACTTAACCTTGATATCGGGATCATCAACAAAGCCAAAGAAGTAACTGAAACAGCTCTTTTTGTGGTCTTTGCAGAATATCCGATGGGCATGGTCTTTTCAATTATCGCTATTTGTCTTTTGTGTACTTTTTTCATCACTTCGGCCAATTCGGGGATTTTCGTTCTATCGATGTTTTCGTCGGAAGGGGACTTGAATCCGGGTAATGATAAAAAAATTCTGTGGGGTGTGATCCAAGCGCTGCTTGCATTGGTTTTGCTGATGACAGGTGGTCTAGATGCATTACAAACCTGTTCCATCGTAGCCGCGTTGCCGTTGACGGTGATTATGCTGCTATGTGCCGCCTGTTTATTCAAGGCCTTGATGCAGGAGAAAAACCAACCAGATAAGATATCAGAGCCGCCTGAATTAGAGCAATAGACCAAGTTAAATTATCATGTGAATAAAGATACAAGAAGAGAAGAAAATCAGCTGCTTCGTCAAATCAGTGGATTTGCTTGTAGACTCAGCAACGCTGAAGCGATTGAAACGATCAAATACCGAACGACAAGAGACTTAGTAAAGGCTTTCTGATATAATTAATGAGTTATATCGGAAGGAGTGCTGATTTATATATGGATATTATGCCTAGATACGAAAAACAAAGTTTAAGTGATATGGTCGTGTCCTATGTTAAAAATAGAATCTTGTCAGGAACATTAAAGGGTGGCGATCGTTTAATCGAGACAGATATCTCAACTCATTTTAATATTAGCCGAGCTCCGGTTAGAGAAGCGATGCGTATCTTAAATGAACAGGGATTGATCACCTTTTCCCCTCGTAAAGGAAATCACGTGATCGAAATGGAACCTGCTGAAATAATGGAAGTATTTGAAATTCGGACCTCACTAGAAACACAGATTCTGCGTAAATTATTACGCAATCAAATGATTAAGGAAGAAGATTTTCAACGGCTGACAGAAATTGCTTTAGAGATGAAGGATGGCGAGAATCGCTGTCGAACAGAAGAAGACAAGGTTTATCTATTGAACACCTTGGATATTTCTTTCCATCGATACATTTGGCAATTGTCTGGAAGTGTGAGACGAGCACAGATATTGGAAAGCTTGTTTTATCAGCTGCTGATTGTGATGAATGAAGATCTATCTTCTCTGGGAATCCTTGAGAAAAAATCGGAGGAGCATTTGGTTTTTGTCGAGGTTTTGCGGAAAAATGAACTGCCTTCTGTCGTTCGCGAATTTCATAATCATATTCAAAATTACGTGAAGGCTACTTTGCCGGAAGAGGAACAGAATTTTTGTTTGGATTGCTAAGAGCAAACTACCTTTAGCCTATTTCTGATTTTTGGAGGAAATATGACAAATAAAGTTAAGGTTTGGACCAAACAACACAAGAATATTTTGCAAGTATTGAAACAATCTGGCAGGTATATTGCGAAAAGGGAATATATCGAACAGAAGATGGAGGACCACAGTAATCTTTATTTAGGTGTGTATGAGTGGTATGTGCATGCGGCTTCACGATTTGTCCCACCGCCTCCAGATGTGAAATATCCTATCTGGGTCTCCTTGTCAAAAGAGGAGAGCATTCAAAATAGTGAAGGAAATGCTATTTTGGAGATTGAGCTTGATGAGGATCAGCTGATCATCGTGGACTTGTTGAAATGGGGCAATATCGTTAATCATCTGTACATTCCTAAAGATCTTGAGGATCAAAAGAAACACAATAAGATGCTGGAAAACTATGGAATTGATGACATTACTGCTTTTATGACGCCATTTTATCCTAATATTAAACGGAAAATCGAACAAAGCCATGAGCGGCTTTTTGATGATACCAGTGTGTTGGGGGATATGAAAGTGGGGACGATATGGGAAATTCGCGAAGAATGGATTACTCAGATAACCAAGTGACATTGTACACTTCTCAAAGCCAAGTGGTCGTTGATAAAATGCATAGATCAGGCAGACACGTTGTTGAGAACGCTTATATCAAAGAAAAGTATGGCGAAGCTTCGCACGTCTTTTTGCAAGCGTATAGCTGGTATCGTCAATATGCTGCGACTGTCGTAGAGTGGCCTTCTGATGCGGAGTCCGCCATCTGGACATTTTTGGATGTCAAGTACCTTGATTATTCCGCCGATTCGCAAATCATCAAGCTGCGTGTGCCAATCGAGAAGGTTGTTTTTTTTCGTATGTCTGATTGGAACAAGATTTTGAACTTGCGATTGCTGGGCACGGAAGAAGAGCAGGAAAAGTATTCTGAGAAGCTGAAAAAGTATCAGGTGGCCTATGAAGGTGATGTCTATACGACAGCATTTTACCCTCATTTAAAAACAGAGTTGGTTCGCAGCTGGCAAAAGTTGTTCCAATACGATCAAGCAATCAAGGAGACCAAAACACTGCCATTTGAAGATATTCAAGGCGGTATCTGGGAGCTTCGGAACGATTGGGTCGAATCCTTTATAGAATGGAAAATATAGGAATAAAAAGAACCGTCCAAAGCTGATTTTTGGACGGTTCTTTCTATTTTTGTAAGGCGATTTGATTGGCGTGAACATTAGTTAAAAAGGTTTGATCATGCTCCACAATCAGCATTGTTGGTTTTACTTGTAATAACAGGTCTTCAAGCTGCTTTTGGTTAAAGACATCTAGATAATTTAATGGTTCGTCCCAAATGTAGAGCTCGGCTTCTTGGGCCAGTGATTTGGCTAGCTCAACCTTTTTGCGCTGTCCCATGCTCATTTCCTCGATCTTATTTTGAAAGACATTCCGTTCCATACCAAGTTTTCGCAGATTGTTTAGAAAAGCAGAGTAGTCCAATTGATTTGCCTCAGCGAAATCTTGGAGGTTGCCACGATTGCTCTCATAATTTTGCCGAACATAACTGATTTTTGTGTTCGGTCGTAGAAGTTCGCCGGTTACTTCACCTGTGAATGTTCCCAATAAGTAGTGTAAAACGCTGGATTTGCCAATGCCGTTTGGTCCAGTTAGTGCCGTGATTTCTCCGCGTTTCAGCTCGAAAGACAGCGGTGCGAAGAGGGATTCTTGTTCTGCATAATTCAGAGCTAGATTTTCAACTTTTAGCAGCTGTGCGTGACGGCTTGGTTGATAGTTCATCGTCAGGTGATCAACATCTTCTAGATCTTTTAACAATCCTTCTTTGGCTTCGATTTGATCGTACATCCGATTTTCGATATTTTTTGAACGTTTCATGGTACGGGCGGCACGAGCCCCGATGAAGCCTGTATCGTAGATCCCACCACTGCCTTTTTCGGAGGGCTTGCCATATTTATCTGTTTCCCGTGAACGCGACCACTCCGCTTTTTCTGCGGCTGTTTTCTTCAAGCGTCCAACTTCTTTTTTAATTTTTCTGTTTTGGGCTAGTTCAAATTCGTCCCGCAGTTTTTTTTGTTCTTCATAGGTCGCGAAATTTCCTTGGTAAAGCACTAGCTGGCTTTTTTCGATCGCGAGGGTATGATCGGTGACTTGATTCAAAAATTGCCGATCGTGACTGACGACGATAAAGCCATTTTTGTTCTGCAAATAATTGGCGACGTGTTGGCGTCCTTGCAGATCCAAATGGTTTGTCGGTTCATCGATCAATGGGAAAAGGTCTTCTTGCGTAAACAATAGAGCTAATAGTACCTTGGTTTGTTCGCCCCCAGAAAGGGTTTGATACGGCTGCCATAAGACTTGCGGATCTAATTGGATCAGATTCATTTCCCGCTCAAGTTCCCAGAGTTCAAAATCAGCGACTTCCAGCAGCGCGTAATACGTTAATTGATCGGACTCGTCGACCGTTGCCGGAAAATAAACTGGACGTAGTGGAAATTGGATTTCTCCTTGATAAGCATATTTTCCTAGCAACAACTGTAACAGTGTCGTTTTTCCACGACCATTGCGACCGACTAGTCCCAGCTTCCAACTACTGTCGATCGTCAAGTTGGCATCTTCGAATAATAGATCGACTTGTTTATCAAAGCCGAAGGTCAAATGTGTGATTTTAATGGTAGACATAAAAATTCCTCCTTTTTGTTTCTCTAAGGAAACAAAAAAATCCTAACCAATTTTCAGGAAAGGATAGGAGGTTGATGGTTTTTGCGAAGTTAACCGTCGAACTGACAGCTAGCTCATTACGTAGAAATTATTTTTCGTACGCATATCATTTTCTAACCGGCTAAAGCAGGTTAGAAAAACTGACAAAGAGACCATCCCTTGAAATCCTAAGCCAATCCTGAAAATCTGCCCACTAATCCAGTTGATTCGATATCAATCAATCTATGATCGGTTTGCAGCTTCCAACATTCGCTTAGTTTTTCAATGGCATGATCCCTCGTTTCTGTTTTTATTAACTTTATTAAAACAAAATTTTCTGGCTTTGTCAAAAAAATACGGACGCAGCCGCTTCCCCAAACATGCTACGCCCTGGAGTGATCCTCGATAAACGAGGCGAAGAAAATTTTTCTTCTATCATTATATTAGCATATTTTGGCAAAAAAAATGTGTTGGAACCCTTGGGAAATGTCTGAGTGGAGACGCTGTCAAAGTTTTTGGTACAATGAGAACAGAAATGGAGGTGGAGGGATGAATTATGCAGGAATTTATCATCGTCCCGAGAGCGAGTTTGCCTATCTGTATATGAAGGATTCAATGCGGATTCGCTTGCAGACAGCACGAAATGAAATAAAATCCGTTGGGTTGATCAGCGGAGATTTTTATACGTTCGCTGAGGAAAAATGGTATCAAAAGCAGCAATCAATGAACAAAGCCTATACGACGGATAATCATGATTATTGGGAGATCGAAGTGACTGCTCCGCACCATCGTTTGGCATACGCATTTTGTATTACGGACTATGCGGGCAAGAAAGTATTTTACACCGATCAAGGAGCTTTTGATTTTGAGGAGCAACGCTTGAACCGCGACAATCTTTATTTTCGGATGCCTTATTTCCAAGAGATTGATCGATTTAAGGTACCGGACTGGGTGGCGAAAACGGTTTGGTATCAAATTTTTCCAGAACGCTTTTATAATGGCGATCCTTCGAATGATCCCGATGATGTTTTACCTTGGGGAAGTGAGAAGCCGACACGGGAGAACTTTTTTGGCGGTGATTTACAGGGAATCATTGATAAGCTTGATTATTTGGAAAACTTGGGTATAAATGGCTTGTATCTCTGTCCGATCTTTACTTCGCCTTCGAATCATAAATATGATACGGTGGATTATTATGAGATTGATCCGCATTTTGGGGACAAACGGCTTTTTCGTGAATTGGTGGAGAAGGCTCATGAACGGGGAATTCGGGTCATGCTGGATGCCGTGTTCAATCATTTAGGCGCGAGCTCACATCAGTGGCAGGATGTCGTGTTGCATGGGGAAGAATCAGCGTATGCGGATTGGTTTCACATCGATTCTTTTCCGCCGCGCTACACAGCAATCCCGGATTCGGAAATGGCAACAAATTTGAATTATGACACCTTCAGCTTCAATCCTCATATGCCAAAATTGAATACGGCCAGTCCAGAGGTGCAAAAATATTTACTGGAGATCGCGACCTATTGGATTCGTGAGTTTGATATCGATGGCTGGCGCTTGGATGTGGCGAATGAAGTGGATCATCATTTTTGGAAGGAATTTCAACAGGCGGTCTTAAAGCAAAAAGAGGATTTGTACATTTTAGGTGAGATCTGGCATACTTCTCAGCGCTGGCTGCAGGGGGACGAATTTCACGCAGTCATGAATTATGCCTTTACCGATAGTATCAAAGCGTACTTTGTTGAGCAGTCGATCTTAATCTCACAAATGATCTTCGGAATGAATCGCCAGCAATTGTTATATCGCGATCAAACAAACGAAGTAGCCTTCAATTTACTGGACTCTCATGATACACCGCGAATATTGACCTTGTGTCAAGGGGACAAAGCGTTGCTGAAGGCAGTCTTGACCTTCATGTTTATTCAAAAAGGGACACCATGTATTTATTATGGTACTGAGGTAGGCATGAAGGGCGGAATGGATCCCGATTGCCGCCGTTGTATGATCTGGGAAGATCAGGATGAAGAGCTTCTAACATTTGTGAAGCAATTGATCGCTTTACGCAAGCAATTTTCGGAGGTATTCAGCTATGGCTCGATGTCATGGCATTATGATGATGACAAAAAAGCCTTTTCTCTTACTCGCAGATACAAAGAAAAGACATTGATCGCAACCTTCAATGAGGGAGAATCCTTTGAAGTAGATAAGACGGGTCGCAGATTGTTTGCTCAGAATTATCATGAAGGGAACACCTATCAGTTATTGCGCCACGGATTTGTCATCGAAATGCAATAGCTGTAAGTCGTTTTGATTGGAAAAAGTAAAAAAGATGAATATAGTAGTAGAATCAGTTGAAAAGAGGTTACTACCATGGAATTTTTCATTATTTTACTTTCAGGAATTATCGGCGTACTTCATTTAGTGATTATGGGGTTGGAAATGTTCGCGCCAGCGGAGAAGCAGGCAAAGACACTCGAAATGCCAATGGAGTTTGTCAAACAAAAAAATGCTCAGATCGCCTTGAAGAATATGGGGATCTATAATGGCAGCTTTATAATGGCAGCTTAGGGTTAGCGTTATTGACAAGCTTGCTCCTGTTTCAAGGGGATGCCAGATTAAAAGTCCTGTTGCTACTAAATCTGTTTGTGGTGATCGTAGGGCTCTACGGTGGGAAAACGGTGACAAAATCGATTTATTTGATTCAAGCCTTGCCGGCGTTGATCACTGCTCTCTTGATTCTAATCCAAATCTTTTAAAAGAAGCTTCGACTAGGAAATCTCTTAGTCGAAGCTTCTTTTGCATATATGTGCGTAATTAAAATATATAAACATCTTATTGACTTTGTATAAGCGTCATATTACACTGTTGTTAGGTTAAATAAAACTTTTTTAAGAGGAGAAGCGCATGAATCGTTGGGTTTACTTATTTTCAGAAGGATCTAAAGAACAAAAGGATTTACTAGGCGGGAAAGGTGCCAATCTTGCGGAGATGACCAAATTGGGTCTGCCAGTTCCGACGGGCTTCACTGTAACGACAGAAGCATGTTTACATTATCTAAATCACGGCAATCAGCTGATCGATGAGATGAAAAATCAAGTCATGGCTGCCGTTGAAAAATTATCTATTAAAACAGGCAAGAGATTTAACGACTTAGCGAATCCATTATTAGTTTCTGTTCGAAGCGGCTCAAAATTTTCAATGCCAGGAATGATGGATACGGTCTTAAACTTAGGCTTGAATGATCAAACAGTGGCTGCTCTTGCTAAAAATAGTCAGAATGAACGCTTTGCATATGACTGTTACCGTCGCTTACTGCAAATGTTTGGCAATGTCGTGATGGGTTTGGATAATAATGACTTTGAGCATCGCATCACTGCGCTGAAAAAAATCAATGGTCTGTCCTTTGATAATGAACTGACCGCAGATCATTGGAAACAAATCGTAAGCGAATACAAAGAAATCTATCGAAAAAAATTGCAGCGGGAATTTCCGCAAGATCCGATTGAACAATTATATTTGGCGATCGAAGCAGTGTTCGGAAGCTGGAACAATCAGCGAGCCAAAACCTATCGCCGGCTCCATGATATCAGCGATGATCTGGGAACTGCTGTCAATATCCAAGAAATGGTCTTCGGGAACTTCGGTGAAACATCAGGAACGGGTGTAGTATTCTCGCGGAACCCATCATTGGGTGATCCCGGTCTATTTGGTGAATATTTAATCAATGCCCAAGGTGAAGATGTGGTAGCCGGTGTAAGAACACCTAAGCCGATCCTGGTTCTAGCTGAAGATATGCCAGAGCAATATAAACAACTAAAGGGTATCTGTGAAGATTTAGAGAAGCATTACCACGACATGCAGGATGTCGAATTCACGATTGAACGTGAAAAATTATTTATCCTGCAAACCCGCAGCGGGAAGCGTACCTCCAAAGCGGCTTTAACAATCCTGTTGGATTTTTATAAGGAAGGGATCATTGACGAAAAGGAATTAGTTAGTCGGATCGAAGCGAAGGATTTGGAAGCAGCCTTGCATCCGAACTTCGATGAAAAAGAATTGAAGAACCATGAATCATTTTTGTCTGGATTAGCGGCTAGCCCGGGCGCTGCTACAGGAGCGGCATACTTTACTGCCGAAGCAGCGACCGAGGCGAAAGCGCGGGGAGAGCGAGTGGTCTTAGTTCGTGAAGAAACATCCCCTGAGGACATCGAAGGAATCGCTGTTGCTGAAGCGGTAATCACTAGCCGTGGCGGCATGACCTCACACGCCGCAGTGGTTGCTCGCGGAATGGGTATCTGTTCAGTCGTGGGGTGTGAAGCACTGACGGTATTGGAAGGAAATAAGGCGACGGTTGGCGACAAGGTGATCGAAGAGGGGACAATCTTGTCTGTTGATGGAACTGCCGGGGACATCTATTTTGGCGAAATTCCGATGCAGGAAGTAACGAATACTGTCGCCTTAGACGAACTCCATGTGATTTGGGATCGTCACGCGAAGATCAAAGTTCGTGCCAACGCTGAAACACCAAATGATATCGAAACAGGAATGTCTTTAGGGGCAGTCGGTATCGGGTTGGCTCGGACAGAGCACATGTTCTTTGAAAAGAGCCGACTACTACAATTCCGCCAATTGATTCTAGCAGACAGCTTGGAAGAACGTTTAGCAGTGCTGAAAGAGTTGAAGGAGGTTCAAAAACAAGACTTCAAATTCATGTATGAAGCCGCTAAAGGTAAGCCAACAACGATTCGTTTACTTGATCCGCCGTTGCATGAATTTTTACCGAAGGGGGCTGACGAGTGCCGCGAAGTGGCGAAAGAATTAGGGAAGACGTATAATGAAGTGAAACGGAAAACCGATAATTTAGCTGAGGTCAATCCGATGCTGGGCTTCCGCGGTCTACGTTTAGGTGTTGCTTATCCAGAAATCTACCAAATGCAGGCAGAAGCAATCATTGAAGCGGCTTGCGAAGTAACCAAAGAAAATGAGTTTTCGATTCAACCAGAGATTATGATTCCATTCACTATAGATGCGGACGAGTTCGCTCGGGTACGTGCATCAATTGAAGAAGCGATCCAAAAAGGCCTGGAAGAAAAGAAACAAGCGATCGACTATCAAATTGGAACGATGATCGAGATCCCAAGGGCTTGCTTTGTTGCCGACGAAATCGCGAAGCATGCGGATTTCTTTAGTTTTGGTACCAACGATCTGACCCAGATGGCGCTTGGTTTGTCGCGGGATGATTCGCCGCGAATCATCAATCAATACATGGAAGCGGAAATTTTTGAGGATGATCCGTTCCAAGTCTTGGATGAAGCTGGGGTCGGAGCATTAATGAAGCTGGCGATCGAAGGCGGAAGAAAGGTCAATCCGAAGTTGAAGATTGGAATTTGCGGTGAAGCAGCAGCTCATCCTAAGTCCATTAACTTCTTAAATAACTTGGGAATTGATTATATTTCTTGTTCGCCATTCAGAATTCCGCAGGCGAAAATGACATTGGCACAAACTGCGATTAAAGATTAGGGTGAATCAGGAATAAAAAAACAGCTATATGAGTTTTTGATTAAAATATAATAGGAATTAAAAAAGAGATAGTCTTTTAATAGGCTATCTCTTTTTTGTTATTAACAAGTTAATCCAAAAACTTAAAATTAATGATAGATAACAAATGGATGAGAAAGAACGTAGTTAAATGAATGAATTATAATTTGTAAACGGATTCAGTCTTCGTTATACTTCTTGTAGGGTTTAAATGTGTCATGTCATAGTAGAAATACCTCTTTTTTTGACTTGCTTGAATAACATAAGTTTTTTAGAAAAAGCTTTATTTTTGATGAAAATCATCTTATTTCTGTTAAATGATAGTTTTTTCACAATGACTTATGAATAAAAATGCGGTATAATGCTGAACTGGGAGGTGAAACAAACTGCGGAATTAGGAATCATAGAATAACATTTCGGCATTCATAAACGGTCTTTTCCGTTGATTGTTTTGACGTATTGCATTCTCATAAAGGACGATGATTTTGTCTTTTTAAGGATATTTATTCTAAGCTGTCAAAATTTGAAACTATATTTAGACATGATCTTTCTAATGTATCTAACAGGTTCAAAAACTTGTTATAAAAAAAAGAAAGCAGGGATTAAAACAATGACAATTGATTGGCAAAAAGAAGTAGAAGCACGCAAAGACGACTTACTTAAGGACTTAGGCGATCTTATCCGTATCGACAGTGTTCGCGACGTGGAACATGGGACTAAAGAAGAACCTCTTGGACCTGGACCAGCGGCGGCTTTACGTAAAGTATTAGAATTTGGTGAACGTGATGGTTTCGTTACTAAAAATATCGAAAACGTAGCAGGCCATATCGAATACGGCGACGGAGAAGAAATGTTCGGATTATTAGGACACGTTGACGTAGTTCCTGTTGATGATAACTGGGATACAGATCCATTTGAACCAGTAATCAAAGATGGAAAATTATTTGCGCGTGGTTCAGCTGATGATAAAGGACCTTCAATCGCTGCTTATTATGCAATGCGTATCATCAAAGATTTAGAATTACCGATCTCTAAAAAAATCCGCTTCATCTTCGGTACTGACGAAGAAAGCGAATGGGTAGGGATCCACCGTTATATGGAAGTGGAAGAAATGCCTAAAGTTGGTTTTTCTCCAGATGCTCAGTTCCCAATCATCAACGGTGAAAAAGGAATCTTATCTTATGAGTTAACGTTCGCGCCTAAAGACGGTGCTGAAGCTGGTGACTTTGATCTAGTAAGCTTCAAATCAGGCTTGCGTACAAACATGGTACCAGGAGACGCAACAGCTGTTCTTAAGGTCAATGACGAAGCAAAAGTTGCTGATATGAAAGCTGCTTTTGACGCATTCATCGAAAAATCAGAAGTGAAGGGCGAATTTGCTGAAAACAATGGCGAAATCACCATCACTGTCATCGGTAAAGGTGCTCATGCCCAAGAACCGAAATTCGGTGTCAACTCTGCAACGTTCCTAGCTGCATTCTTAGTTGACTACAGCTTAGACGGCAATGGTGCCAACTATATTCATACAACCGCTGAATACTTGCACCTTGATTACAATGGTAAGAAATTAAATGCTTACACAAAACACGATGTAATGGGTGAAACGACTTCATCAGCGAACTTGTTCGACTATACTGCTGAAGGTGACAAGAAGATTACGATTAATGTTCGCCATCCAGAAGGTATCGACAAAGATACGATCTTAGCCAACATGCAGGAAGTTCTTAAAGACGCAGATGTTTCAATCGCGATCATTGGTGACGTGAAAACTCCTCATTATGTTCCAGCAACGGATCCATTAGTGAAAACTTTATTGGACGTTTACGAAGAACATACTGGTCTTGAAGGCCATGAAGAATCAATCGGCGGGGGTACTTACGGACGAATCTTGGAAAATGGTGTCGCATACGGCGCAATGTTCCCAGGAGAAGAAAATGTAATGCACCAACCAAACGAATTTATGCCTATCGATAGTCTGTTCAAAGCAACAGCTATCTATGCTGACGCTATTTATCGCTTAGTTAAATAGTCGGTAATGAGTGTTAGGAATCCTGATCTTACAGGATTCCTCCTCTCATTTTGGAAATGATAGTAAGGAAGGAATTTCAAAGATAATGAAAAAACTCTCAAAAGACGCTTTTGGTGGAGTAGCAGGGAAAGATTACGTCCCTTATGTAGCTGATAAGCCTAAAAAATCAGGCTCACCGATCATTATGATCTTAGGTATTTTATTAGCTGCACTATTTGCTGCGTCAACCGCTTATTCAGGTATGAAAGCTGGTTTGACCGTAGCTGCAGGTATTCCAGGCGCAATTATTGGTTCAGGGCTAGTCGCTCTGTTTGTAAAACCTAAAACCATTTTAGGCAAGAACTTATTGCAATTGATGTCAAGTGGTGGGGAATCTGTAGCATCAGGGATGATTTTCGTATTACCAGCCGTGATTTTAGTCGGCGGTAAAGTGAACTTTATCGAAGGTGTCGGAATCGGAGTTGGCGCTGTTTTACTAGGTGTCGGCGTATTCTCAATCGTTCAAGATTACATGCTGGTTAATGAGCACGGTAAACTAGTTTACCCTGAAGCAATGGCAATCTCTGAAACATTAGTCGCTTCTGATACTGGTGGTGATTCACTTAAATACATGGGAATCGGTTTTGGTATCGGCGGTATCTTAACTGCTTTAACTGGTTCTGTATTTGGTGTTATGAACAACGTCGTTAGTTTTGTAAATGAAAGCTTCTACAAATGGAAATTTGAAACAGAAGTAAACCCTTTGTTAACAGGTATTGGTTTCATCGTTGGGATGGACGTGTCTGTCTTGATGTTTGCTGGTTCAATCTTGGCAAACTTCGCAATCGCACCTTTACTTGGTTACTTCATGGGTATGGCTGACAGCAGCGCGCACGTTTGGGATAATGCTTCTCAATTATTAAGTGCTTCAAACTTTGCTGTGATCTCAGGCTCATATGTTAAATACATTGGTGCTGGTATGATGATCTCTGGTGGTTTGATCGGTGCGATCAAACTGATCCCAACAATCGTTACTTCGATCTCTGCAACCTTAAAAGGTCGTAAAGAAGGTGCTGAAGTTGAAGGCGGCGGTATGCTACCATTAGTTGTCGGTGCTGTAATGGGTATTGTAATGGGATTTGTGATTACTGGAAGCGTGGCAATGGCACTTGTTGCTGGTATCTTGTCAATCATTTTAAGTTTCCTATTCGTTATCGTAGCAGGTCGTTTGACTGGTACAATCGGTACATCAAACTTGCCAGTATCTGGTATGACAATCGCGTCAATGGTTATCTTGACGTTAGTCTTCGTTATGATGGGCTGGACTTCAGCTGAAAATACACAACAATTACTATTATTCGGTACATTCATCGTGTTAGCGATCTCTGTAGCGGGTGGTTATTCTCAATCACAAAAAGTTACTTTCGTAATGGGCGGAAACTTCTCAGAAGGTCGTCGTTACTTCTTGATTTCTAACATCGTTGGTGTCGTTATCGTTACTGGTATGATGGTAATCTTATCTCCACAATTAGCAATTACTGGATCAAATCCTCCATTTGGTTTGCCACAAGCGAACTTAATGGCGACATTGACTTCAGGTATCACTTCTGGCTCATTGCCATGGCACATGGTAATTGCCGGTATCGTGATGGGTATCGTGTTGCACTTCATGAAAGTGCCAATCATGACCTTCGCGATTGGTTTCTACTTGCCAATCTCAACAACTTCAATCATCTTGGTTGGTGCGTTGATCCGTCAATTGATCGATGTATTGAACAAAAAAGAAACAGAAGAAGTTGCTGAAGAACGTGTAACGCTAGGTGTCAGCTTGTCATCTGGTTTGATCGCTGGTGGTTCGATCATCGGTTTGATCGGAATCATTTTACAAGTAACTGGCGTGATCACTCCTGGAACTCCGACTGGATTCTTAGGTTCTAATGGAGCGGCATTCCTACTACTTGCAATCTTAGTAGTTGCGATCATTGTTCCTTTGTTAAGTGTAAAGAAAGTGAAACACAATGACTAATGAACAGCAAAATGCTGTAAACCCTGAAACAGAAGAGCTGCTACAGCGTGTTTATCGTCTTAAAGAAGACTTGCATTATGAAGTTCGTGATGGCATCGTTTTTGTCATCACCGAACAAAATGCATGGATCCAACGAGTCTTGCGTAAGATTCATTATAAGATCCCAGAAACCTCTGAGATGGAATTAGACAAGTACGGCAGCTTCATTCTTCAACAAGTCGATGGGAAACGGACGGTCAAAGAAATTGGTGAAAACCTTGGCGCAGCCATTGAAGAAGCCAATAATCAATTATATGATCGTTTGCTGATCTATTTGAATCATTTGGAGAAGAATGAAAAATATGTTGAATTAGTTTAATTCGGAGTCCTTCAAGCGTATTCGCTTGAGGGGCTTTTTTGTATGGACGTTTTTTCTGTTAGGAGAATCATTTCAATATCTAGCGAAAGTACCTTTTAAAAGTTGAAGGCTCAGGTACAATAGATAGTAGTGATTTCTCTTCAGTGAATTCTAAGAAGAGGCAGAGAGAGGGACGTATGAAGAAAAGTATTCTATTTTTAGGTTTGATTTATCTGATATTTATTAGCTTAGGCCTGCCGGATTCGATTTTAGGGGTTGCTTGGCCGAGTATGAACAATGAATTTCATGTCGCCGCAAGTTCTGCCGGAATCATTGCGATGGTCATTTCGCTCGGGACAATCCTGTCTAGTTTCCAGACCAATCGCATGATTCAAAAGATCGGTGTCGGCAACTTGATTGTGTGCAGTATCTTTTTCACAGTACTTGGCTTATGCGGATTTTCTTTTTCGCGAAATTTCTTCTTTTTAATCATCAGTGCGATCCCACTTGGTTTGGGCGCAGGAGCGATTGATACAGCGGTGAATGATTATGTCGCTCTGCATTATAAGGCTCATCATATGAATTGGCTGCATGGCTTTTGGGGGATCGGTGCAACGCTGGGCCCTATAATTATGGGTTTTTATTTGAAAAATCAGAACTGGCGGGGTGGGTATCTGATCCTAGCTAGTCTGCAATTTTTACTGGTTATTGTTGTCTTCTTTTCGCGAAAACAATGGCAGCAACCCCAAAAAACAACTCATTCTAGTGAGAAACAAGATTCCATGTTGAGATTAGTCAAGCAATCAGGGGTTCTTTTCTCTTTGCTTTGTTTCATTTTTTATATTGGCATTGAAGCCTGTATGGGCTTATGGGGGAGCAGCTTTTTAGTCAGAGTGAAGGGGATTCCGGTTTCGACAGCAGCATTTATGACATCAACTTATTATGCCAGTTTGACTTTTGGACGCTTGGCGGCGGGGTTCATCACGTTTGTTCTTTCGAGTCGGAAACTGCTCTATCTCAGTGAATTATTATTGCTGCTAGGTGTTGTTTTCTTATCTTTAGGCAGCGGAAATTTCGCAGTTTTAGGTTTTATCTTCACAGGACTAGGATCGGCGGCTATTTTTCCGACGATGCTTCATGAGACACCAGAACGCTTCGGAACAAAAAATTCCGCATGGATCATGAGCTTGCAACTGGCATTGGCGTATACAGGGACGACGTGTTTGCCGCCTTTATTAGGTTTTCTAGCCGATCGCTTCAGCTTAGTAATTTTTCCGTATCTGCTATTTTTATTCGGTCTTGTCTTGTTCTTTTCGACTATTGTTTTAGAAAAAAAGGTGAGGGATAATCGAAATTAGTCGATTGTCCTTCACCTTTTAGCTTATCATCTCTATCAATACCACAAAAAAGGCCGAGATAAGGGCCACAAAAAATCCGATTAAACCGCCTTTTAGAGCACCGATGATGTGATGTGTTGGATTTCTGTAGTCCTTGATCATATCTTCGGTACCTGGAATCATTAGTTTTTTACTATGACAGAAGATGATCAAATCAAGTACGATCAAATCATAAAGATTCACAGCTGAAAATAAAACAAACACGTGGACAAAGGCAGTCGTGAAACTTCTTTTTCCAGAATAGAATGCAATCACGGCAAATAGAAGGGTCACGAGCAGGCTGCCCAGAATTTTGCGTTTCCAATTTTTCTTCTCTATTTTATGAATGGAACTTTTGTATTGAGGCAGGCTGTAGACCCGCTGTCGGATCTTTGTTGGATAAGAGGCAAACTGGGAGAGTGGATCACGATATTGTGCTGGCAAAATAAGAACTGTAAACAAAATGCATAGTATCAGGTATTGAAGGAATAAAAGCATGATTTTTTTTCCTTTCCAAATCACGTAGTAGAAAATTGCGTTCTATCATAAAAATAGAGCTGCATTGAAAGAACCCATTCAATACGGCTCTATTCAGACTGTATTAGTTGGATTTTTTCCAGCGTTTCAACTCTGGGAAGAAGCTGTTCAAAAATTCTAATGTTTCCTCTTCGGTTTTACCTTGTTCCTCTAAAATCCCGGCTTCCTTCATGTGCTGCAGGCTGATGGCGATCATCTCTTCCATCGTGCAATCATCCACAAAAGCTCCGTGTTTATAGCAATAAAGGCAGTACTCGTTATTTTGAGAGCCATCGTGTTCCGTCCCGAACGTTCCTTTAGTTAAGGGCATCCCGCAACTTTGGCAGTAAGTCATTTTTTCCATTATGTCTCCTCCTTAAGTAAAATTAAGTAATCGTTTTCATTGGACTTTAACCGAACTTGTTGGTAGTATTTGTTATAATTATTCTATCAGAAAAAAAGCAATGCCAGACCTACTTTTTAAAATTCATTTATTAATGTGATCGTTTATATCACAACAAGGGTTAAAAAGCAGCTGGAGGGCAGAAAGAAGGACCATTGGACTTATTTTTCTGAAAAAATGACTATTACTATGAGCAAGGAGAGAAGTCAATGAAAATCAATCAATTTGGTTTAAAACGAGTCACGCTTGAGGAAGCAAAAAAGGAACTGACACAAGCGGGCTTTTTGACCATCGATTCAGCAAAGGATGCAACGAAATTATGGTTTGAGAGTTTGCGGAAAAGCTTTCTGACAGTTCGTGATGAGAGCGGCTTTATCAATAAACTTGGCAACTTTTTGGCGGATGAACAGACGGATCTTGCTGATTTTTATCAAGCGGGTTCTTCTTTGACGAAAGAAGTTTTTTATACAGTGGGTCTGCAATTATTGGAGTTTGAACCGACGATCGACTTTAAGCTGCAGAATGTGTTGGCAGAAGCAGAGAAGATCGGAATTCCCTTGATTGAAGGTGATTTTTCTACGAAGGAGACACTGATAGAGGCGTGGTATCTACTATTAACAAGTCATACGAAAAATGGCTTGACCTACTTAGATAAGTTAGCATCAGAAGGCTATTTTGAGGACAAAAAAGTGAGTAAGCCTTTCTTCTTCAACGGGAAAGCGCAGGCAGTCTTTGATACGTCCAAGCTGATCCGTGAAGTTGTTTATGTAGAGGCACCGTTGGATACCGATAAAGACGGAAAACGCGATCTATTAAAATTAGAAATCTTGCGACCAGCCGAAACGGAAGATGGGCTGCAGGTCGCGACGTTGTTTACCGCAAGTCCTTACAGCCAAGGCGTCAATGGACCAGCAGGGGAAGAGCTGACCTACGACGTCAATGTGCCATTGGAACGTAAAGAACCGACAGAAACGACTTATGAGGATATCCAATATCACTCACAACCAGTTGAACTGCCGCCGGAGCGAGAAGTGAAGGGCAAAAAAAATCACGCGACCGAGACATTTACTCGGGAAAACAGCCATAGCTTGAATGACTTTTTCTTAGCTCGCGGTTTTGCGGTAGTCTATGGGGCAGGGATCGGAACTCGCGATTCTGATGGGATTCAAACCTGTGGTTCGGTGGAACAAACGACTGCGATGGTAGCTTATATCGAATGGTTGGCCGGCAATCGTCGCGCCTTCACGAATCGCACGGATAACATTCGAATCAAAGCTTGGTGGAGCAATAAAAAAGTAGCCATGACCGGAAAATCTTATCTTGGTACCTTGGCAACGGCCTGTGCAACACGCCAAGTGGAAGGCTTGGAAACGATTATTTCTGAAGCAGCCATTTCTGATTGGTATCAATATTATCGTGATAATGGCCTTGTGATCGCACCGGGCGGATTCCCTGGTGAAGACGCGGATGTTTTAGCGATTGAGACCTTCAGTAAAATGCGCAATGCCGGTGATTATCTCCATAGTAAGAAATTTTTCTCGGATTACTTGAAGGAAATGGCCGAGCTGCAAGATCGCAGATTCGGCAATTACAACACCTTCTGGGATGAAAGGAATTACTTGCCATTCATCAAAGATATCAAGTGCGATGTGGTGATGGTGCATGGACTGAATGACTGGAATGTGAAGCCGCGCCAAGTTGCCGATCTATGGGATGCTCTGAAAGACGTGCCGGTAGCGAAGAAATTGATCCTGCATCAAGGGCAGCACATTTATATCAACAACATGCCGTCAATCGACTTCCAAGATATGATGAATCTCTGGCTGAGTCATAAGCTTTACGGCGTAGAGAACAATGCTAAAGAAATTCTGCCGGATATTGTTTATCAAAAAAATACAGCTGCTGAAATATGGTCTACCTTAAAAGACTGGGCACCTGCTGAAGAAAAGGTCTACCATTTAACTGAAAAAGGGTTAGCAGAAACACCAGCAGCAGGACAGTTCACCTTTAGTGATCAATTGCCGGAGCAACAATACCAAAGCTACACAAAAAATATTGATTTGTGGGAGAAAGAGCTTAAGGAAGAAGGTCCAATGGATGGGCATCGCTACTTAGCAAAAACAACAGCTTTAAATGAAGAGATCTTTTTAAATGGTCGTCCAACCGTCAAGCTAAAAGTTGCTTCAAGTGTAGATCTTGGCATGCTGAGCTTTGAACTGATCGACTTTGGTAACGCCAAACGGTTAAAACCTGTGCCGGATGTTATAGCTTTACATGGGTTGCCATTAGGTCGGAATTGGCGTGAAGACAATTTAGTGGAGTTCAAGCTAGGAGCAGAGGACGAGTACAAGTTGATCACTCGTGGACATATCAATCTACAAAATCGTGAGAATCCTTGGAAGAACGATGATCTGAAAGCCAATGAGTTTGTGGAGATTGAAGTGGTCTTGCATCCAACGATGTATCATTTGCCAGCCGGTCGACAAATCGGTTTGGCCGTTTATGGAACAGATTTTGGCATGACCGTTCGCGGCAATCAGGATATTGATTATACGATTGATTTGGCTGAATCTAAATTGATTCTGCCGATAGGAGAATAGGGAATAACGAAGAAGAACTTCAAAGATTAGTCACACCGACTGATCTTTGAGGTTCTTTTAATGATAAGGAAAACATTTTGTGTATGTCTGAAGAGCTCAAGACAATGCTATAATAAGAAAAATAAAAAGGATGGCAGTCCTACTTTTACAGTTGAAGCAGGGAAAAACTGCTATAAAAAATAGTTAAGGAGCAAGCAATGAAAATTAGGGGTGTGCTACTGGCCTGTTCGGCAGGTGCTCTGTGGGCGCTGTCGGGGATCATGTGTCAGATTCTTTTTGACGATTATCAAGTTTCGCCGGAGTGGCTGGCGAGTGTCCGGCTTTTTTCGGCAGGTGTACTGCTGATCGTTATCAGTCTTTTTCAGCGGAATGTACCGCGTAAGAAGTTCTCAATGAACGACCTCTTTAGCTTGGTATTGTTTTCGGTGATCGGTATGTTGGGCGTTCAATACACTTATTTCAAAGCAATCCAGTATAGCGGAGCAGCGATCGCCACGATTTTACAGTTCACGGGTCCGATCTTTATTTTCATTTATTTAGTCTTGAACAAAGAAAAGCAAATCAAGCTTATTGAAGTACTGCTGATGGCAGCAACCTTCATCGGAGTCTTTTTAATTGTGGCAGAAGGCAATCTTCAAACCCTGAATATCTCAACGATGGGCTTCGTGATGGGGATTGCCTCAGCAATTACGTTGGCATTTTATACGTTACAGCCGCGGAAATTATTAGTGAAGTATGGCGCGATGCGGATTTCCGGCTTGGGAATGTTTATTGGGGGAATTGCTTTTCAGCCAATACGTCCGATCTGGCAGCCGGGATTTCAAATGGACAGTTTTTCGCTGGGATTAGTATTAAGTATCGTCCTATTTGGGACCGCTTTGCCTTTTTTATTTCAATTATCCAGCTTGCGGTTTATCGAAGCGTCGCTAGCAAGTGTTTTGACTGTCGTTGAGCCAATTTTAGCGACGATCTTGAGTGTGCTGTTGTTTAAGAGCCGATTCGCCGGAATTCAGGTATTAGGTTTCGTGGTGGTAATCGGTTCGGTGATTCTTTTGACTCGGTTCTCAAATAAGAAGGTTCTACCAGAGGATGAACGAATGGACTAAAAACCGATTTTCTTAAGCCCACCTTATCAGTACTCTTTTTAATCGCTTTGGTATATGATTAGTCAGAGGAGTTGAGGATATGAAAGAACGTGTTGTAGTCTTTGGTGATGCGATCATCGCGATTATTCTGACGATCATCGTCTTGGAATTACCGATTCGAACAGCGGCCAATGGTGCCGTTGATATGTATTCCCTGCTTAGAGCAGTAGGGATTTATTTTATTAGTTTTTGTTTTGTGGCAAATCTGTGGTTTCAGACTGGATATGCGTTCAATAAAATCGATCAGGTGAAAAATAAAGCCTTGGTCGCCTATTTACTGCTTTTATTTTTCCTATCGTTAGTACCATCTGCTACGCGTTTGCTGATTGAGGACACGACAAAGCAAACACTGATGATTTATGGGGTATTGACTCTGATCGTGACCTTAATAATGAGACGTTTGATCGTCGCGTTAACGGAGCAGTCATTGAAGGACGAGGAGCAGCGCAAGCGTCGCATCAGTGAACTGAACAAACAGGATATGTTGGCAATCGGTTTTCGGATTGTATTATTGATTTTTGGCAATTTTTTTGTACGACCTGCTTTGATCATCTATTTGATTCTACCGATTATGGCTTTTTTACAAAACATTATTGATCGCGAAGAGGATAACCTGGTTGCTACTTTAGATGATGAACAGCAAGCGGACTATTTTCAAGATCGGAATCAGGTTTGGGGCAATTCAATGCGCAGGTATTCGAGCTTGCTGCGGGATTCACTGAAGGCCAATGACGATCAGGACCCAGATCGCTGGCAGCAAGTGATGGCTGATTGGGAAGGTCATATCAGTAATGAAATCAATGAACGAAAACAGCGGCTTTCTTCAATGAAAGAGCATGATAGACGTCGGGCTGAAGCGGAGATTTCACGTTTAGAAAAGCAAAAACAGCGGATGACGATGCAAAAAGCGATGACTGAACGGCGCTTCAATCAACAAAAAGACAAGCAAGATCCCCGTTTGAAACAACCGACGAAAAGAAATTAATTTTCCAAGGCGAAAAGCAACAGTTTTTTCGTCTTGGTATTTTTTTCGCTTCATAATATAATGAAGTATAAATATCGCAGGGGAGATAGGTGGTAAAATGGCAATCACTATAATCGAACATCCAATCAAAATGTACATTCGACGTGATCTGGGTATTACCGTTGAACAATTTGGCAAACTGGCAGGCATTCCCCAATCAACTTTAGCAACATGGATCAAACGTGAACGTCGAGTAGAAAAATTACCGATTGATTTCTATAGCGCTCTAGCGACAGTCCGCAAAGAGAAAATCGAAACCGTTTATGGCGAGCTGCTGGAGTGGCAGCAGCGTTATGACCGTTACAAGCAGGAAAGCCTGCAATCAATCGCAGAGGAGCAGCCATTGTTTTCGTTAGCAGCAGAAGAAGGGCGAGCGGTTTATCGGATTTATCGAACAAAACAAATGGAGAGCCAACTGCTGGAGCCGTCGAGACGCTTGCGAAAAGCCATCGACCAATTAAATCCTCAATTGTTCATCCAAGTCATGATCGAGATCTACGGAACAGTTGAAATGCCGATGCCGACTTGGATCGCAAAGTCTTTTAACAAGAGCGAGCTGAAGGAAATCGGTCAGGCGTTTTACAATGAACTATTAATGAAAGGATAAACTCCTGGCAGATAGTATGATTTTTTCGAACACTATCCAGAAGGCGAGCTATTATGTCACCAAATCTCAAAGAAGCTCACAATTCTCAGAGCTTTTTGATTGGAGAATTGTATAATTGATGTAGTCATTTGATAGTAATACTAATTGACACGAGAGTGCGTGCTTTTTTGGGAGTCGTTGTGATGTGTATTGTTCAGGTTGGGAGTTTAGCTGATAAAGAAATTCGATATCGATAGTCCCAACAGAAAGAAAAAAGTACTGAGAGCTCAAAAAGAGAGAATTGGGTGTAGAGCATTTTAGGATAGAATGAAGCATCATTATAGGGATAAGAGGATTTATCGCAACTCAAAAGAAGAACTCAAAAGAAGCAACGATTCGCTTCTTTAGAGTTCTTCTTTTACTGTTTTGCTGATTTTTTTGAGTTCATCAGTCATTTGACCAGAATGCTTGATGATATCTGATACTCGCAAGAAGCTGTTTTTATACATCGCTACTTCGCGGAATTTTTTATATTTTTCTTCAATCTCATTAAAGCTCGCTGGTTTGCGGTCGTCTTTTTCGACAGTTTCTGAACCATTCACATAATGCATCCCTAAAAATGAGAGAGCATCATTGATCCCATCTAAAAAAGCCTCATATTCTTCTTGGCGGATCTTACCGTCTGCTAAACGCTGCCTCTGTTTTTCAATAAACATCTCGATTACTTGTTCCATTCACAATCCTCCTACCTTTACGCATTTTGCTTGCAGCTCATCCCACTTATTGTACTATGAAACCCAGTATTTGTGTTATAAAAAAATGGAAAAATTTTGAGTAAAAATGGAATTTTTTGTCAATTTACCGTTGATCAAGAAATTTTCAAAATAATTTGACAGTTTTTCTTTTTTTGGGAATAATAAACGAAAGATTAAAAGTAGCTAACAAAATGTAAAATTGAAGGAGACGTTCATATGGAACAAAGTAAACGCAAGCAACTATTGAAGCTAATCGAATCCGACTGTCGGTTGAGTATTGAGGAATATGCGGTGATGCTGGGCGAAGATGAAGTGATCGTTTCTGCTGAAATCAAACGACTGGAACAAGAAAAAATCATTTGCGGCTACAAAGCGTTGATTGATTGGGACAAAGTGGAGGATGATTGGATCGAAGCACTAGTTGAAGTCCAAACGATTCCAAAAGGTGAAGAAGGCTATCGTGAAATCGCTGAACGTGTAAGAAAGTTTCCTGAAGTCAAATCGTTCTTTTTTGTCAGCGGCGGCTTTGATTTTATCCTGCTACTGCAAGGGCGCAACATCAAAGAAATCTCAAAATTCATTTCTACAAACTTAGCGTCAATTCCCGACGTTTCTGGAACCCAGACGCATTTCTTGCTAGACAAATACAAGGAGTGGGGCATCGACATGTATCAGGATGACTCTGATCCTAGAATTCAGGTGAGCCCATGAGAAATTTTTTAACGAAGAAAATCACGGATATTCAACCATCCGGCATACGAAAATTTTTTGATATCGTTTCAGAACAGCCCGATGCGATCTCTCTTGGTGTGGGAGAACCAGATTTTGATACACCGTCTCACATGGCCCAGGAGGGCGTTCGATCGATCCAAGAAGGTCGCACCTTCTATACCGCTAATGCGGGTTTGATCGAACTGCGGGAAAAAATTAGCGACTATCTGCTTTATCGCAATAAAGTTAAATACGATCCGAAGACAGAGATCGTGGTTACGGTCGGCGGTAGTGAAGCGATCGATATCGCTTTGCGCACGTTTGTTGATCCCGGGGATGAAGTGATCATTCCACAGCCTTGTTTTGTGTGTTACGAACCCATCACACAAATTGTTGGAGGCACCCCAGTAACGATTGATCTGCAGGCGGAAAATCAGTTCATGCTGACACCTGAAGAACTGGAGAATGTTATTACTGAAAAGAGCAAAATCTTGATTTTATCCTTTCCGAATAATCCGACTGGCGGTACGATGGATCGCGAAGCATTGATCAGGATTGCAGATGTCGTGAAGAAGCATGATCTGTTAGTCATTAGCGATGAAATCTATGCTGAGTTAGTCTATGATGATCCCTTCACCAGCATTTCAGAATTACCGGGGATGCGTGAGCGGACAATTGTCATCAATGGCTTCTCGAAAGGCTTTGCTATGACCGGCTGGCGTTTAGGTTTTATGGCTGGACCAGAAATGTTTATGGAGCAGCTTTTGAAGCTGCATCAATACACGATCATGGCGGCGCCAACAGCAAGTCAATATGCTGCGTTGGCAGGGTTGAAAAACAATTGGCAGGAAACAGTGGAACGGATGCGCTTGTCCTATGAAGAGCGTCGAAATTACTTGCATCATGCATTGGAAAAGATGGGTCTGCCTTGCTATAAGGCAAAGGGCGCCTTTTATCTATTTCCAGATATCAGCCAATATGGTTTAAGCAGCGAGGAGTTTGCTTTGCGGTTATTAGATGAAGAAAAGCTGGCGGTCGTTCCCGGCTCGGCTTTTGGAAAAAGCGGGGAAGGATTTTTACGACTTTCTTATGCCTATTCGATCTACGAGCTAAAAGAAGCAATCCAGCGTTTGGAACGTTTTGTGATACGATTGAAATAAAAACAGTAAAAAGGAGTGGTGGGATCCACTCCTTTTTTGCGCGTTACGCTTTATGCAAATGATTTGGAATGTATTTTCTTTTAAAGGGCACGTACTAAACAATGAATGGAGTAGTTCAGTGAAATTGTATGCGTACGAAAATAAAGCTCATTTTTTCCTTTTCTAGAAAAATGAGCGAGCGATACACTTAGTTATTGGGATATTCTTCTTGAGAGAATTCGGTGTTTTCATATTCTCCATCATCCTTACCATAATAACGATTATTGCGCTGCTTGAATTTACGGAACAGAAAAACGCCAAATGCTTTAAAAACAGTGTACGTTGGGATACCGAAAACGAGCCCAAATAATCCAAACAGGTTTCCCATGACCAATAAAACTAACACAATGGTGACAGGATGGACCTTCAATTGATCACCTAAAACTTTCGGTTCAATCACATTCCCATTCAAAACTTGTTCTACGATCCAGACGATGATCAGACCGATCAGCATTTGAAAGGAATGCAACAGGGCGATTACCCCGCAGGGAACAAAGGCAATAAATGGACCGATGTAAGGAATGATTGAAGTGACCGTAACCAGAATAGCTAGCGGAAGGCTGTAAGGCATACCGATAAGTAAAAATCCGACAAAGACAATCACACCATTAGCTAAAGCGACGATGAATTGCGCCTTTAAGTAGTCGCCAATTTGGCTATTCAAGATCGCCCCCAGTTCATTGGAGTCATCACGAAACTTTGGCGGCAACAGCTTCAAGAAATAGCTGTGAAAATTGTGAGCATCCTTTAATAAGAAAAAGGTGATGATCGGTGCCGTGAACAGGATGACAAAAAAGCCGCTCACCGTTGAGAAAAGACTTCCGACAAAGGTCTGAATATCACCTAGAGAATTAGACAGAGTGTTAATGATCTGATAGACGACATCCTCTAAGGAACCAAAGATTTCTTCTACCGGACTCTCAAGGACTGTCCCGGCCGCCGATAAACTTGATTCAACGGGTCGCTTTTGTCGATGGTCGTTCCATTAGTATCAAATCCTTTTTTTTAATTGTAACGAAGAAGGAAACAGGACACAAAAATTAGGCTTGAACCGTTTATTTATTAAAAAAGGATCGAAAAAGTCCCCATCCTTGGACAAAATTGCCGCTTATATAAAATTTCTCTATGATTTTTACGAAAACCGTGTTTGCTTTTACTCATAAATGATAAGATGAAGCCATATCCTGGGGGATAAGAATTTTTTTAAGGAGGCTTTTATGCTGTCACGTTTCAAGCAATCAAAATTGTTCTTTTGGACTGCTGAGATTGTCTTAACTATTATCGGAATTTATTTTCTTTTGCAAATGCCGAATATCTTCAAACCAGTCGTTGGGATGGCTTCTGCGATTCTAATGCCGTTATTGATCGCGGGATTTCTATATTATATGTTTGATCCGATCGTTGTTTTTTTAGAGGAAAGAGGCGGACTTCCACGAGTTGTAGGATTTTTAATTTCCTTTGTCGTGATTATGTTCATCATCATATTGATCATGATGAACGCTGTTCCCAAGATGATCGAGCAAACGGTCCAGCTTACACAGAATCTTCCGGTCTATGCGGAGGAAACAGGCCGGTGGATCAATGAGCTGGCTAGCCGAGAAGAGTTCAAGAACTTTAACCTAGAGGAGCAATTGGCTTCAGCGAATTTGACGATCAATAACTTGCTTAGAGTGGGGATCGTTAGTGTCACCTCAAGTTTGTCGCGAATCGTAGGTTTTGCAATGAAATTCTTCGTTCTTTTGTTCACAGTACCATTCATTTTGATTTTTATGTTCAAAGACGGGCATAAATTTTTGGATGCCGCTTCGCAGTTTTTCCCTTTGTCTATTCGCAAAGAGCTGCGGCAGACGGTTCGCGAGCTGAATGAGACTCTGTCTGCTTATATCAGTAGTACGGTTTTAGACGCTTTTATCATTGGGATTTTGAGCTTTATCGCCATGACGATCTTCAAGCAGCCCTATAGCGTGCTGCTGGCCATCTTCTGCGGAGTCACCAACATTATTCCCTATGTCGGGCCCTTTATCGGAGCTGTACCTGCTGTGATCGTCGGGTTGTTCATTTCACCGCTACAGGCGCTTTATATGGGAGTATCAATCTTGGTGATCCAACAGCTGGATGGAAACCTGATCAAGCCGCTGTTGTTTGGCAAGTCATTGAATATTCATCCATTGACGATCATTTTAGTTTTGATTGGAGCTGGCAGTGTAGCTGGTATCGTAGGGATGCTGATCTGTATCCCGGTGTATGCTGTGATCAAAACGTTGATAATCAATCTCCACAAAATCTATCAACTTCGCCGTGAGAGTCATTTGTTCAAGGACACTGGCGATGGACCAATAGAATAAAAATCATGAAGAACCGCCAACCAAAATGCGAGTCATTTTGGTTGGCGGTTCTTATTTGTGAAATTTCTACATGTACAGTGATGAAAAAATAACTACTTTTAATTACGATTGTCAGAATGATGCAAAAATTTGCTAAATATCGGTTTATTCCGTTCGAATTTGAAATGATAAATCGCTAGAAGTGCGATAAACCAGATTGGTGAAAAGATCAGCGCTTCACGAGTATCAGCGGCTAGTGCCAAAACAAACAAGACAAATGCTAAAAATGCGAAGATCAGATAATTCGTATAAGGAAAGAGGGGTAGTTTAAACGAGCTCTTTGCAGCTAACTCAGGAGTTGTTTTACGATAGCGCATGTGAGTAAAGACGATCATACCCCAAATAAAGATAAAACAGATCGTCGCAATCGAACTAATCATCGTAAAGATGTGGCTAGGGACGAAGAAGTTCAAGATTACTGCGGTAAAAATGACGAGAGTCGAAAATACCAATGCGCTTCCGGGCACACGATTACGAGTTAGTTTTGTAAAACGCTTTGGCGCACTGCCTTCTTGAGCTAATGAACGCACCATTCGACTGGTACTGTATATAGCACTGTTGCAGGCTGACATAGCAGAACTTAAAACAACTAAGTTTACAATCGAAGCGGCTGCGGCAATCCCAATTTCAGAAAAGACTTGAACAAATGGACTTTGATCCGCAGATAAACTTGACCAAGGATAAATAGACATAATCATGAATAGTGATCCAAGGTAAAACAAAATGATTCGAAGCGGGATGGTGTTGATGGCTTTTGGAAGCACTGTTTTAGGATCTGATGTTTCTCCGCCAATCAATCCAACGAGTTCAACGCCACAAAATGCGAAGGTTGCCATCTGGAAGGAGAGCATAAAACCATTTATCCCTTTTGGAAAGAAGCCGTGGTGACTCCAGAGGTTGCTGATAGATACAGGACCAGCACTGGTCTTGAAGCCGGCAAAAATCATAATTGCTCCAACGATGATTAACGCGATGATGGCAACAACCTTGATCAGGGCAAACCAAAACTCCAATTCACCGAATAGTCCAACCGCTACTAGATTCAGTCCGAGTAAAAGCACCAGTGCGACAATTTCCGGCAGCCATTGGGGGATATGGGGCAGCCAGTAGCTAACATACAGACCTGTTGCCGTTAAGTCAGCCATGGCGATGGCGATCCAGCAAAACCAATAGGTCCAGCCCGTTACAAAGGCTGCTTTATTTCCTAAGTAATCTGCAATGAAATCTAAAAATGAATGGTAATTTAAGTTCGAGAGCATCAATTCACCTAAAGCCCGCATGATTAAGAAAATGATACAGCCGGTGATCGTGTAAGATAGAAGAATCGAAGGACCTGTTAATTGAATGGTTTTCCCAGCGCCAAGAAATAACCCGGTACCGATCGCTCCTCCAATTGAAATCAATTGGACATGCCGATTTTTTAATCCTCTATCCAATTCTTCATGTGTTTCCAATAAAATCAGTCCTTTTTTTAAGAATAGAACGAGTTTATCAAAATTTTGGAGATAGGTTAAAAATTTACCCTTTATATAATAAAACGGTTATAAACCTCTAATAAATTTAAAATAACAAAAAAATAAAAAGAGTTGCTAAAGATTTCACTATAACCGATGTTTTGTAAAAGCTAAAATGCTATAATGTTGGCAATTGCCAGTTTTATTTCTGACTTTAGTCAGCTAGTAAAATGGTATTTGCGGCGAGAATAAGACTCTTTTTTCAATGAAAAAAGAATTCATAAAAATCGAAATAGCTGCCAGTTTCATCGTTGATATTTTTCATAGGCACTGGTTAGAAAAAGTCATATGCTGCTTTTAGTGACATGACAATATAAATAGTGAATAAGGGGGACCCGCTTTGAACAAGAAAACGATCGGTTGGGTGATATTAGGACTGGTTGTGTTCGGCGCTGTCAGTTTTGCCAGCTACCACATCTTTCAAGACAGAATGAACCAAACGGACGAGGAAAATAAGAAGGTTCTGAATGAGCGCTTAACAGGTCTATATGAAGACCAAAAATCTGGCTATTTTAAAGCTGATATCTCAGCTGAAGCCTTTGACGAGCTAGCTAATGAGGTCAAAAATCAGCGTGGTGAAAGTCAGACACTAGAGGATATTGATCAAGCAAAGAAAAACTTTCAGCTTCAAGTGGATTTGAATGATTTATTTGAATCGGATGTTTTAAACGGCTTGGACTTATCCGCACAGCCGATTTTGAAAAAGCCTGAGGAAAATAAGATCAAGGAGCTAAAGGAAGAGTTGGGTCAAAGTACGGCGAAGGACAAGGATTGGGGTCAGGACATCCAGATGATCCTGAATATCGCCGAGGCTCAGTCCAAGGATTTCGTGAATGGCGAAAACGAGGTGAATAATCTAGTCAACAAGGGGAATAATTTGACCTTGTCGGACTACTTATCAGGGGTGAAAACACTCGCGATCCTACCTGACGGGAAATTTAAGCAGCAGCTCTTGGATGAACTGACGCCTGTTAAAAATCAACTGTCGAATGAGAATAGCAGCTTTGCCTCCCAAATCCAGCAAAGTGACGCATCCATGGCAGCTGCTGAACGAAGCTATCAAGAACGACAAGCCAAGGCTTTGGCTGAGCGTAACAAGGAATTGAACGAATTGAAAAAGGATTTGGCTGAAAAACAGGCGACCTATGATTCCTACAAGGATATCTTAGATTCAATTGACGAAAGCAGAGAGGAAGAATCCTCTCGCAAAAAGGCGGAGTCAGACTCGCGTTCTCGCGAATCGGATTCTTCCAGCTCATCAAGCTCATCAAGTTCATCAAGTTCTAGTTCATCGTCAGAGGATGATTAGCAAAAGAGCAACGATTCCTATGAGAAATCGTTGCTCTTTTTTAGGGTCAGTTTTTCGTTGGATGCTGACTGATATTCTTCAAATAAGGGGAAGATCTGTGTCCGCTTCTTGATGTCTAGTTTGATGAATATATTGTGGACATGTGTTTTAACCGTTCCTAGTGAGAGAAACAACCGATCAGCAATTTCTTGGTTGGTGCAGTGGAACAAAAGTAATTCAAAAATCTCGGATTCTCGTTGCGTGAACTGGTGAGCATGACAAAATCTCTTAATCAACATAGCTTCTTCTTGCTCTTCAGGTGTTTCTTCCTCTTGAACTTGACGGTCTTTCAAGAAGAAGTGAATCATCAATAGACAGACCACGATGGAGAAAATGTCTTCGGAGATACTTCGATTGTATATCTTGGTCGTTAAGGAGCTGTACTGGTCAACGTTGAAAATCACAAAACTGTCTTCAATAACGATCAGAATACTAAACAAGAAGCTGATGATCGACAACTTCTTCAAGTAGCCTTTATTGAGAGCGGGAAGCTCCTTCTTTGCTCCAAACCAGCAATAAAACCCTAAGTAAAAGAGAAAAACCTGATTTCCTAAGTAGTAAAGCCAAACTTTAAAGGCTGAATTTGGCAGTAGTGGGATCGAGATCATCCAAACAGCCAAAGCAATCAGCAGAGCATAATGAAAAGGTTTCAGCTTTTCATTCCGTAATTCCGCAATAATAGCAACAGAAAAGAAAGCATTTCCCATAAAGATGATAGTCTTAACTGCAGGTGCGCTCATAAACGCCTGGTCATAGCTTTGGGCAAAGGTATTGATAAATTCGGTCATATAAATAATGATGTTGTCAAAAATAAAAAATGCCAGATAGAGACTAATCAATAGAAATATTTTGTTTTTTTCTTTTAAATAGAAATTTATTGCAAATGCCATGGTTATGGAATAAAGAATGATCAAAAGGATATTGTAAATAAAGATAGCTATCATATTGTATCCCCTTTCATTTTGAAATCAAAAGAACTGGTTCTTGATTTAAGTATAACATCATTTATTCCTACTTCGCCTCAAAATCCACTAAACTTTTCCCTAAACTTTTCTAAACCCTTGAAAAATAAAAGGTTTACATCTAAAAATAAACCAGCGGTATAAAGGTCACAGCTCAAAATGATAGCGTTTACATCCTTTGGCTTATCGTAAACTTGTACTTTTTCTCCTAAAGTAAAGATGCAAAAGCAAACAAATTACTTAGGAGGCGTCAACATGGCAAAAAGAGATTTCATTACAACAGAAAATTACACGAAGGAGGAGATTCAATACATCGTTGATTTATCACTGAAAATCAAAGCTTCTATTAAGAACGGTTTTTATCCGCCATTATTAAAAGATAAAGTGTTAGGCATGATCTTCCAACAATCTTCTACTAGAACACGGGTTTCATTTGAAACAGCGATGACTCAACTCGGCGGACACGCAGAATATTTAGCGCCAGGTCAAATTCAGTTAGGCGGACACGAAACAATCGAAGATACGAGCCGTGTTCTATCTCGTTTAGTAGATATCTTGATGGCACGTGTTGAACGTCATCATAGTGTTTATGACTTAGCGAACAACGCAACAATTCCTGTTATCAACGGAATGTCTGATTTCAACCACCCTACACAAGAATTGGGCGACCTTTGCACAATGATCGAACATTTACCAGAAGGCAAGAAAATTGAAGACTGCAAAGTTTCCTTCATTGGTGACGCTACACAAGTATGTTTCTCATTAGGTTTAGTCGCAACTAAAATGGGCATGGAATTTGTACAATTCGGTCCTGAAGGGTTCCAGTTGAATGATGACCACCGTGCAAGATTAGATAAAATCTGTGAAGAATCTGGTGGTTCATATACTGTCTCTGATCAGATCGAAGTAATTGAAGGTTCTGACTTTGTCTATACAGATGTTTGGTACGGCTTATACGAAGCAGAATTATCAGAAGAAGAACGTATGAACACCTTCTATCCTAAATATCAAGTAAACGATGAATTAATGAAACGTGCTGGCGAAAATGCAAAATTCATGCATTGCTTGCCTGCAACACGTGGGGAAGAAGTGACAGATGAAGTAATGGATGGACCAAACTCAATCTGTTTCGATGAAGCAGAAAACCGTTTGACTTCGATTCGTGGATTGTTAGTTTACTTGATGCATGATTACGCAGAAAATAACCCAATTGATGAAAAGAAAAAAGCAGCAGCAAAAGCAGATTTGGAAGTCTTTTTAGGCAAAGCACTATAGACCCCAGAGGTGAGGACGGAAATGATCTGCAGCTATAAGCAAAATTCATCAAGATTGTTTCCATTCGGGGATTGAGGAAATCCTCAATCCCTGTTTCCCTTGTACCGGAAAGGAAGAAAACAATGGGAGAAAAGAAGAAAAAGTTTAGTTTGATGAGTGCAATCTTATCCGTTATCTGTGTCGTATTCGTGGCAGAGGCAGCGGCGCCGGTTGCGGCGATCGGAAATTCACAGTTTTTTTGGTGGATCTTCCTATTAATCGCGTTCCTTTTGCCATACGGTTTGATTTCTTCAGAGTTAGGAACGACCTATATTGGTGACGGCGGTATCTATGACTGGGTTACCCAAGCATTTGGACACCGTTGGGGCTCGCGGGTATCTTGGTATTATTGGATCAATTATCCTTTATGGCTGGCTTCATTAGCAGTTGTTTGTCCTGACTTGTTAACGACGATCACAGGAATTGAATTTTCAACATTACCAGCAATTTTAATCGAATTGGTCTTTATTTGGGTCATTGTTTGGATCAGTTTTTATCCAGTCGCTGACAGCGTATGGATTTTGAATGGTGCGGCTGTAATCAAGATGCTTTTGGCAATTTTGATCGGTGCTTTAGGGCTTTATACGTTTGCAACAAAGGGTGCGGCAAATGAGTTCACATTATCATCAATGCTGCCAAGCTTCGATCTGAACAGCTTATCCTTTATTTCGGTTATCATTTTCAACTTATTAGGTTTCGAGGTTATTTGTACCTTTGCGGATGACATGGAGGATCCAAAGAAACAAATTCCGCAATCAATCATTGCCGGCGGGTTAGTAATCGCAGCAATCTACATCTTCTCAGCATTCGGGATTGGTGTGGCGATTCCAACCGATCAAATTAGTACCGGCAGCGGACTGATGGACAGCTTCAAGTTATTAACTGGTTCAACTGGCGGCTGGTTCATCATTGCGATGGCCTTCTTATTCTTACTGACATTGTTCGGTAATATGATCTCTTGGTCACTAGGGGTAAATAATACGGCTTGCTACGCAGCTGAAAATGGCGATATGCCGAAAATTTTCGCTAAACGCGGTGGAAAAGACGAAATGCCAATTGGTGCGGCGATCATGAATGGGATTGTTGCTTCAGTAGTAGTAGTGATTGCACCAATTTTACCGAATCAGGATCTATTCTGGGCCTTCTTCTCATTGAACCTAGTAATGTTCTTGATGTCGTATGTACCAGTATTCCCAGCATTTTACAGACTACGTAAGATTGATCCAGATACACCACGACCATTTAAAGTCGGTGGAAGCGACGGTTTATTGAAAATTTTGGTTGCGTTACCAATGATCATGATCGTGATTTCATTGATCTTTACTGCATTACCACTACAATTTGATGCAGAAACATTAAGCCAACAACTACCGATTACGATCGGAGCTGTCGTCTTCACCTTATTTGGTGAAGCGATTATATGGGTGAAAAAAATCAAGAAAGAAGGAGTAATTTACAATGGCGAAGAGAATCGAAAAGACAACACCGAAACAAGACGGGTTTAGAATGCCCGGTGAATACGAACCACAAGAAAAAGTTTGGATGATTTGGCCTGAGCGTCCAGATAACTGGCGTGACGGAGGAAAACCTGCACAAGAAGCGTTTACCGAAGTGGCGAAAGCTATCAGTAAATTCACGCCAATGAATGTGGTAGTTTCACAACAACAATTCCAAAATTGTCGCCGTCAGTTACCAGATGATATCACCGTATATGAAATATCTAATAACGATGCATGGATTCGCGACTGTGGACCAAGCTTTGTAATTAATGATAATGGTGAACTTCGCGGAGTTGATTGGGGCTTCAATGCTTGGGGCGGACTTATTGACGGGTTGTATTTCCCATGGGATCAAGATGATCTGGTTGCTCAAAAAATCTGTGAAATCGAACATGTGGATTCCTACCGGACAGACGATTTCATTTTAGAAGGCGGCTCTTTCCACGTTGATGGTGAAGGAACTGTTTTAACAACTGAAATGTGTTTGTTGAGTGAAGGTCGTAACCCGCATATGAGCAAAGAAGAAATCGAACAAAAATTGTGTGAGTATTTAAACTGTGAAAAAGTACTTTGGTTAGGGGACGGGATCGATCCAGAGGAAACCAATGGTCATGTGGATGACGTAGCCTGCTTCGTTCGTCCGGGTGAAGTGGCTTGTATCTATACGGAAGATGAAAATAGTCCGTTCTACGAAGCAGCACAGGATGCTTATAAACGTTTAAATGAAATGACAGATGCGAAAGGTCGTAAACTAAAAGTTCATAAAATTTGCTGCCCAATCGAAAACGTGACAATCGACGGCAACTTCAAGATTGATTATGTAGAAGGAACGATGCCACGTGAAGATGGCGACATTTGTATCGCGTCTTACATGAACTTCTTGATTACGAACAATGGGGTAATCGTACCGCAATACGGCGACAAGAATGACGCTTTAGCGTTAGAACAATTAGAAATGATCTTCCCAGATAAAGAAATCGTGGGCGTAAATACTGTAGAAGTTGTTTATGGTGGCGGAAATATTCACTGTATCACCCAACAACAACCGAAAAGATAAGGGGGATACACATGTCAAAAATCGTTATCGCACTCGGTGGAAACGCCCTTGGCAATTCTGCCAATGAGCAGCTGACTAAAGCCGAATTAGCAGCAAAATCCATCGCTAATTTGATCACCGCTGGACATCAAGTCGTGATCGCTCACGGCAATGGCCCACAGGTCGGAAAAATCCGCTTGGCTTTTGAAGAAACCAGCCAAAAACCAGAAGATACGATGCCGTTTCCAGAATGTACAGCAATGAGTCAAGGCTATATCGGCTATCACTTGCAGCAGGCGATCGATGAAGAGTTGGTTGCGCGGGGATTAGGGGACATTCCAGTTGTGTCAATGCTGACGCAGGTTGTCGTTGATCCGAAAGATCCGGCATTTGCGAATCCGACAAAACCGATCGGTGGCTATTACACCGAAGAAGAAGCCAAAAATCTGATGGATGAAAGCGATGATGTTTATGTTGAAGACGCAGGTCGCGGTTGGCGACGTGTCGTACCTTCACCAAAACCAGTGGACATCTATGAAAAAATCAGCTTAAAAACCTTGGTCGACGCGGGGCAAGTCGTGATCGCCTGTGGTGGAGGAGGCATTCCAGTAATCTATGAAGGCACACGTTACAAAGGCGTAGATGCCGTGATCGATAAGGATTTTGCTGCAGCGAAAATGGCTGCATTGATCGATGCCGATGTCTTCATTATTCTAACAGCCGTGGATCATGTCTTCGTCAACTTTGGTAAGCCTGAGCAAAAAGCATTGGAAACAACGTCTGTGGCGGATATGAAGCAATATATCAGCGAAGACCAATTCGCGCCCGGCAGTATGCTGCCGAAAGTGGAAGCAGCCATCGACTTCGCCGAATCAAAGGCCGGACGTCGTGCGATCATCGCGTCACTGGAAAAAGCTTCAGAGACACTAGAGGGAAACAGCGGAACAACCGTACAGATGTAAAGATGAAAGGAGCTATGACATAAGTCTCGTCATAGCTCCTTTTCTCAAGTAAACGGTGATCCAGAAGTAATTTTTTCGGAAATAAGTCGAAAATTCTTGAAACTGGGCACTTCTGTCATAACCTCTGATTAGGTTCAATTTATACAACTCAACACTTTTTCCACATCTCTTGATATCAATCGCTGCATGCTTTCTTTATACTGACTTAAATCCAAGTTCTCGAGTTTTTCTCGAATCACAGGGCTCAATTCTGGTTTTGCTTCGGATAAATGAATCAAATAGGGGATGCATTGGCGAACGACTGGTGCTTTGGGATCGTCTAGGACCGACAAAATTTCATCGAGATGTGCTTCGATAATTTTCTGCTTATCCCAGCGTGCGTTGATCATAAAAAATTTAAAGGCACGACCGCGGCCACACGATCTTTCAGCAGTGAGGGCAGGCAGGAAGTCTGCTAATTGATCCGCATAAACCGGTTCTGCGATACATTCAGCTTCTAATTGTTTGAAAGCGATCATGGCATCCTTTGTATCTTTAGACATCAATAAATCGAGTACATTCTTCATTATTTTGCTCCTTTTCCCTTTCAAGTTTTCTATCATTAACTATAGCAAAAACAGCCGCCAATTTGGCGACTGTTTTTTAATCTCTATCTCTTTCCTTTTCAACCTGTTTTTTCAGATCATTGATTTGCTTATCTAGGTCTTTACTTTGATTTTTTGTGTCATTGATCTGATCTTTGATCGCATTCAATGCTGAGTCACGTGCCGCTTTTTCATGAGCATATTCGGCTTCCTTATTACGATAAACGTTCGTATATTGGTCAGAAAGCGTACCGCCGGAAGGCTCGACCTGTTGAACGAGGGCGAAGACCTGCTGGGCGTACTGATCAAAGGTTTGCCAGTTATCCTGAGAATCGGTCACGATGATCTCAAATTGACTGAGAGTATCGATTCGATCAGAGATCAGCTGGTTGCTGAAGGTTGTAGCTTCTTCCACCATCGGTGTATTCAGTTTGGCGGCGGTCAATTCATTGGCCTTTTGTTTCGCCAATACATCAATATTAGCCGTTGCTGTTTGTAGTGCATTTTGTCGAGTTGCTAATACTTGCTTTGTTTGACTAGAACGAGTGACTAGCTGTCCGCCAACTTTTTGTACAGAAGACGGCATTTGGAAATCAACATCTTCTTTGCCATTATTCAAGAGATCCATCGTTTGCTTGAAGATCTCTTTGGTAGCTTGACCAACACTGGTGTTGTCTTGCGGCTGCGGTGTATCATCGCCGGCCCAGACGGCTACCGTGTAATGGGGAGTGGCACCGACCGTCCATAAATCCTTTGCTTCATCGGTTGTCCCGGTCTTGACTGCCCAATATTGATTGTGTGCCAAGGTCAAGCCAGCGGCTGTTCCGTCCGCATTTTGATGGACAGCTTTCATCGTGTCGATTGTCAAATATGCCGCATCGTCGCTGTAAATTTTCTGTTGGGCAAGATCATTCTGAGAAAATACCTCTTGACCATTATCCTTGCGCTTGATGGTTTGGATGTTCATCGGTGGGCGATAATTTCCTTGATTTACTAAAGTCGCGATCCCGCTAGCCATTTCCTGCGTTGTTGCTCCGTAGGTCATTCCACCGACAGCGATAATAGGATTGTCATCTTCCACATCCAAACCTGTAAATTGCATTTGGGCAAGTGGCTGGTAGACGGGTTCCTTCAATTCGTTGCGGTTTTCATCCGCTAATTTATAAGCTACGACGTTAGAGGAAACCGCCAGAGCGTTTCTCAATGTCAAATTCCCTTTAGAGCCATTATAAACATTATTTGGATACGTATTATTCGGACGATCATCTGAGACCGCACTGGTTTCCAATAATCCCCGTTCATATGCTGGGGCATAGGACACCATTGGTTTGATCGCTGAACCAGGTTGACGGTAGGAAAGGAAAGCGCGGTTGTAATGATTGCCATCCTCGCCGCGGCCGCCGATACTGGCTACTACATCGCCTGTTTGATTATCGATCACGGTCATCGCCGCTTGTTTCGTATAAAAATTATTGTCACCGCCGCGATCCTGCCATGCATTCATGACATTGCTGACGATTCCCTGCAATTGATCGTGTAGACCCGTGTCAATGTTGGTACTGATCTGATAGCCGCCGGATAGAATCCGTTGGTAGACTTTGTTATAAGCCGTTTGATATTCTTTGTTGTAGCGATCTTCCTCTTCCTTCGAGTCAAATTGGTATTGGAAGCGGAAGTCCTGCTGGCCCATCAGAATTTTTGTTGTCGAATCAACTGCCAAAGCAACCTCGTTATTGTCTAATTGATTGTTCAAAGCGTTGCTGTGAATCTTAGCGGTAAAGTCATCTGCCACCGCTTTATCGTATTGTTCCTTTGTGATGTAACCTTGGGCGTTCATTTCCTTTAGGATCAGTTTTGCTCGCTTCAACGCATTTTTCTTGTTGGTCGTTGGATCAAAGATGCCGGGATTGTTAGTAACCCCTACCAGAGTCGCTTTTTCTAAAAGACTGGTATCGTTGATGGATTTACCAAAATAGACTTTCGCTGCGGCATTGATCCCATAGGCGCCGTGACCGAAGTAAACGTTATTCAAGTAGTATTCCAAGATTTGATGCTTCGTAAATTTCTTTTCTAATGACTGAGCCATGACCATCTCTTCGATTTTACGAGAAATCGAGACTTCCGGTGTCAAATAGATATTTTTCACCAGCTGCTGGGTGATGGTAGAAGCTCCGCGGACGCCGCGGCCAGTCGCTGCATTTAGCGCAACAGTCAGTAACCCTTGCGTGTCGACGCCGTTATGTTCATAAAAACGTTTGTCTTCAATAGAGATCAATGCTTGGGAAACTAATGGGTCCATCTTGTCATACGTCAAATAATCGCGTTCCTGTGTTTTCAGTTCCTTAATGACCTGCCCATTTTTATCCAAGATCGTTGTAGGATGGTACTGCTTGAAGTCACTCTCTTGGATCTTTGCCGCATGTTCCTCGCCCGCATCGATCGCTGCTGTAACCTCTTTGCCATATTTTTGGAAAAAGAAAATCGTCCCAGCAATCACCATCAACAGCATCACTGCAAGTACACTTAGCGAAATCTTGGTTGATTTTGCCAGCTTTTTGCGTGGTTCTTTTGTCTCTGCTGTTCGGTCTTTCTTTTCTTTTTTTCTTTGATGTCGTTCTTGTCTATTTGCCATATCCGTCTATCCTTATAAAATCATTTCTTCTAGTGTAATAGAAAATGACAAGAATAACTATCATAATCATATTTTTCCAAGAAAAATTTAGATTATTTCATAAAAATAGGCTAGTATTCATCAGAAATACTTGACGCTCGCTTAATTAGTCGCCACAATAAGTAAGAGAAGAGGTGACCCATGAACACATCAAAAAAATGGTTGATCTTTTGGGGCGTGCTGGCTGCTTTATTTGTCGGGATTTTTGGCGTTGTCCTGAGCGGGAACTTTCCACAATTCACGATTCCCTTCAGTGTCTTCGCTAGTGACGATAAAGCTAAAAAGAAAGAAGAATTACCGAAATTAAAAGTATTGGCACTAAGAGATATCAATGATCAAACATTATTAGAAGAACAAACAAAAAAAATTGAAGACTTAAATAAGGAATTTGAAGACAAAAACAATTTTTCCAGTTCGCAGGCGATGGCTTCTGCCATTGAAAAAGTCTATGGACCAGCGAAAAATTCAAAAAATATTTTCGATCTTTATCGGAAAATCTATCCAATGGTGAGTTCGGATGAAACCGGCTTTGTCAGTGTCAGTCTGATTGGCTTTGGTCAGCGTTTAGTCAATGATCAGCCTTTAACGACGCAGCGACAAGTCTGGAGCTTTACAGATACCAGCGGATCCCGTCACGATTATACAGTGAGCCTGCGCTTTGATGGAAAAGAATTGGCAGGTCTGACCGCTGAGGAGGGCAGTGACGTCCAATCAGTCATCACCAAGGATGATACCTATCTGGATAAATCCGCTGATTTTGAGACGGCTTGGACTGAAGTCGTTCGTCGCGGAACGGATACCCAGCTGTATCGGGAAATGAAGAAAGCTGGTATGGATAAGGAGCAAACGGAGTTTAAGGCTTTGGAAAAGAGCATTGATATTACCGATCAAAGTGGCTTTTTTGAACTATTCAGAGATACCCGCGGAGATTTGGCTCATGCTTATCTTTCTGGCTTTTACCACACGAATACACCAACGGACGGACAATCGGACTACTATTTCCGCGTGCCGACATCTAAAAAAAATATTGCAGAATTTGTGGTGGTCTATGATCGCCTGCAACAGAAGATCGTTTCGATCAATCGCCAATAATGTTAATGTGCGGTCGATCATTAACGAAAGAAGTAATTGAAAAGAATAAATACAAAAAGGAAGCAGCAAATCAATTTGCTGCTTCCTTTTTGTATTGTACAGAATGTGATAAAAAACGCTATCTTACTTAAATATCCAAGCATGTTTGATGAGAGGCAGTTGCCAATCAATTTATTAAATATATTATAAAATATATGGTATTTAGTGACATCTTTTCATCAAAATTCAAAGATTTTTTTTGAATTTTGATGGATTATAGAAATATATCACAATAATTGTTATATTTGGAGCAACAGGAAAATAACTCAAAAGATCACATTCTTAGAGGCGGGGAAATCGAGAGAGCAATTCCTGTAATCGTACATGTATATTGACATGTTTATTTGATGGGGGGTGATATATGGGACCTACTTCTGTTTTTGGCCAAAAACAACTTCCGCGAAAAATAAATAGACTACTATCATTCTTTGATAGTAGTCTCAATTGTTAGGGTAGGGTTTATTTGTCGTGTATTTTTTGCACTCGGACAAGAGCAGAAAAGGAGAACAAAATGAAAAGAAAGAGTTTAATGAAAAAGTTAAATGGGATCATGTCATTGGTAACGCTAGTGATCATGACGGTATCTTCGTTAGGGATACCGGCTCAAGTATTTGCAGCAGATAACAATGTTCCTGCAAATTTGACAGTTGAACATAATGATACGCAAAAATGGACAGTGATTCAGTTTGATAAGGTGGAGGATGCTGAAAGCTACAATATCTATCGTTCTGAAGAACAAGATGGAACATTTGAACGTATTGAAACATTAAAGGGTGATAAAACATATTGGGTTGATCCTTATATGGAGTTAAAGACAAAAGGCACATTGAAGGCCGATTATCTTTACTACTATAAAGTCTCAGCCGTTGTCGATGGGAAGGAACAGGAAGCTACTGCAGCACTAGCCAATCAAGATGTTGTCACAAAATCAAGCGATGAGGAAATTGAAGAAGCAGCGGCAGTTCCTGCAGCAGCGCCAGCTGAAGAATCTACAGAAGAAGTAAAAGAATCCGCTTCGGCTGATGTCGGTGCACAAACCTATGGCTCAAGCAGCCATGGAAAAGATTGTGACAAGAAGCATAGAACAGGAAGAAAATGTAACACAAATAACTGGAGACATGGCGAACACTGCGATAAAAAACATAGCAGTAAAAACTGTAATGAAAACAAATGGCAGCATGGTTCCGATTGCGATGGCAACCATAGCGGGAAAAACTGCAACCACAATTGGAAGCACGGCGAGCACTGTGACAAAAACCACAGTGGTAAAAACTGTAACGAGAACAATTGGAAACACGGTGAACACTGTGATAAAAACCACAGCGGCAAACACTGTAACGAAAACAAATGGCAGCACGGTTCTGGCTGTGACGAAAACCACAGCGGGAAAAACTGCAACCACAATTGGAAACACCATGAAGATTGCGACAAGAAGCACAGCGGCAAAGAATGTAATCAAAACAATTACAAAGAAAAATGGGATGCCGTGAAGAATGTTTGTGTGACGGAAAAACAACACCATTGGTTGAAACTGAGCTGGGAATCAAAAGGCAGCGACGCGGAATACAAGATTTACCGTGCGACGAAGAAATGCAACGATTACCATTCTGGCGACTTCAAGGAAATCGCTACTGTCAAAGGAAAAACAACCTATAACGACATCAAGTTGAACCATAACCAAACATACTGCTACAAAGTGATGGTGAAACGTCCAAAAGTATGTCCATATACGATCGAAACTGTTAGCAGCTCAAACATCGGTAAGTTTACGGTTTGCGCGACTACGTTGAATCCAAACATTAAAGCAACCGCTGTTTCTGATAAAGCGATCAAAGTGACATGGACAAACACGAAGAGTGACAATGCATCCACTCGCTACGCAACAAGCTATACCTTGTACCGCAGCACAACAAACAACATCAATAATGCGACTGCGATCAATGTGAATGGCAACCAAAGCGGTTCAGAAATGTCTTATACAGATGATTGCTTGAACCAATGCACCACTTACTATTACTGGGTAAAAGCAAACTACGGTCAATGGAGCAGCTGGGTGAGTCCGCAATGGGGATCAAGCTGTGCGACAACGCTTAAGAAAAAGGACATTGGCAACAATTTGAAAGGCTGCATTAAGAATGTTCTTAAATGCGGTTGTATCCCAACACGTTACTATGGTGCGCAAATTTTCTTAGGTACACAAAATCCAAATTCGTTAGACTATACGAAAGTTCGCGTTTATCGCAGAACAGCAGGTTGCGGCTACGGTTCAGCGTACAAAACCATCGATGTTCGTTATGCGAAATACATGAATGGACCTTACGGAAAAGGATATTACCTTGACTATTCATTGAGTCAAGTTTGCTTATCAAGAGGCACTTACTACTTTGCGATTCAAGCAGTTGGTTCAGATTGTGGGAAAGAAATTACTGGACCAATGAAAGAAATCGGCTGTGTGACTGTTAAATGGTAAGCTGACGATTCGTTCGTCATTAGGGTTAGGGGTTAAAAAGTGTTCAAAAAATAGGAAAGAAACCCGTTTTTGATCTTTCCATATAGCAAGATCGTCCAAAAAAAGTGTTAGGAGAGGGGTCTCCTAACACTTTTTTAATCGATAAAAATAGCTTCATGCCCAGTATAAGGCAGAAATTTCTCGAATAGATCACTCATCTTGAGCTTCATATAGTTGGTAATCGATCCAGAGCTGCATGCATACCATTCGCGCTCTGACACTGATTTATCAAACACTAATTGAATCTCGTGGTCTGGATCCTTCAGCAAGCCAAAAATCGTTGCCGCACCAGGAATCACACCTAAGCGTTCCTTCATTAGGTCAGCTGAGGCGAAAGACACCCGCGGAATTTCTAACTTCTTACCGAATTCCTTTGTGACAAACTTGAAATCGGCTGGAACAATATACAAGTAGAACTTGGTCTTTTTTTGATTACATAAGAAAATCGTTTTTACCACTTCAACACCTAAGCGCTTGTCGATCTCGATACAATCCTCCATGGTTAAGGTCTCACCAGTAGCCACTTGATAAAAAGGGATCTCCAGCTTTGCCAGTGTTTCGTACGTCTTCTCCTCTAACTTGGAACCAAACTCAGTCGGTGGGGTAGTCTGCATTTCACTAACGTAAACCATAATGGCCTCCTTCTATGTGTGATACATACTACGATACCTTTTTTTAATCAAATTCTCAACCTATTTTCATTTATTCCTTTGATTGTGCCAAATCTTTATTCACCATCGACTCAAGTATCGCTTCAATGTCCAAATAATCGGTAGCGGAGATGTTTGAGCGAATGATCACACATTTCTGTCCTTCAGACAGGAAATTTTTACAGCTTGGTGATGTGCCAATAATCAGCCGCGCATCTCGCGGATCATCAACGAAATTCAGGTGATAGCGATTTTTGAAGTGCAAATTGATTTTCTCTTGGATAAAAATCCCGAAAAGCTCACTATGTTCGGAAAAAACATATACCGATAGTTCCGGTAAACAGTTTTCAATGGAAAACAGAGTCACACAAGTTAAAAAGGAATAGATCCGTAATTGACGTCGGTCAAATCCCGGAACTGCCTGAGTAAAATCCTTCCAAAAAGCATCAAAACGCCGGAAGTAATAGGGGAAATCGGTTTGCACATCATTGAGTGCAACACTATTCCTCAGCTGATCGATCATGGGATCATTTAATCTGAAGAGGGCAAAAGCAGCATAATGCTGTCTAATTTTTCGTGCGACAAATTTTTGTTCCCGACTATTCAATGGGCGAAAATAATGGGTAAAGTATTCGATCCAGCGGGAAATAGCCTGATCAAAGAACAATTCTTGCGAAGAATTCCTAGGTTGCAATTCGAAATCATTCAAAAGCGAACTGTAAATGGCATAAAGGAAAAACTTCCATTCGTTGGTATCCCAGGTTTTTAAAAAAGTCGGCTTCTTTGGATACTTGAAGCGATTCAGCCAATCGAGTTCGGCATCATTAAAAACAAGCGTGCCTTTTTTGCTGAGGGATTGATTGGTGATTAACAACCAAAAGCTGATCATCTCGAGATTTGTCGGATTATTCATCAGTTTCAGATATTCTTCGATCTGTTGAGCTAGTTGGAAATACGTTTCTGTATTGATCCATTCAATTTGGACAAACTGATGGTAGAGTCCTCTGATAAAGATATAGTAAAAACGGCGAATGTCGATTTCTCGGCCTTTCAAACTCATTTTTGCTGAGCAAGAAATGTAGAGATCATAATCAGTCAGTTCCTGATTGATTTCTTTGATCTTGCGCCGCAGTTTTGATTCACTGATATTATTGTCCATACAAAACTGGATCGCGGATATTTTTCGCTTTGCTAGGACCGTACGAATGATTTCACAAGAGAGATCCTGTTTATATAAGTAGCTCGTTAATGATTGGAGATTGGTTGAGGAACGGCTTAATTGAATTCCACGACCATTATTCATGCGCAAGTTTAATGAATAGTCTTCTTCTGTATAGAGATCTTCGATGATCGCTTGCAGCTCTTTGCAATTCACACGGATCGTACCAAGGCTTGCGTGTCCAATTTTTTCCTGTAGCTCTTTCAAAGAAATCGGTGCCTGCAGTCCATCTAACGTCTCTATGATCTGAATCTTCAATAAGGTAGCTCTATCCATTCCGAGCATGAACTATCCCTCCATTCTTATTTAATAAAAATTAATCTCACTGATTTATATAATATATTAAAATATCATTTAACACAAATAATAATCTAATAAATGAAGAGAAATAAAAATTTATCCTAAAATATATTGAAAATTCGTATTATTAAAAATAACCCTGGTTATATTTTGGGTTTTTGAAAGTAAAACAGGATGAATTTGCAGAAAAGACAACTAACTCAATCATAAAATTCTGTAAGATTTGCGTTAAAAATAGTAGTAGGACAACCGAAATTTTCATAAATAGAATTTATTCTTAAAAAGAAATGCCGGCTAGTTTAATCATTCTGCTGTTGCTACTAT